>CAZZBA010000103.1:0-11777 GCA_964652765.1 uncultured Victivallales bacterium
CTTCGTGAACATCCTGCTCGGCTGCGACCGGCGCTGCACCTACTGCATCGTCCCGGATGTGCGCGGGCCGGAGTGGAGCCGCCCGGCAGACGGGATCATTGCCGAGGTCAACAGCCTCGTACGGGCAGGCGTGAAGGAGGTCACGCTGCTCGGTCAGAGCGTCATGCGCTACGGCCTTGGCAATCCGGCCTGGAGCGCGATGGCACCGCCCTCGCCGCGCGGCTATGCCGAACCGTTCGTGCGCCTGCTCGAGGCCATCAGCGATCAGACGCCGCTTGCGCGCCTGCGCTTCACCTCCAGCCACCCCTCCGGCTGCACCGCCGAACTTGCTGCGGCCATGCGCGACCTGCCTGCCGTCTGCCCGCATCTGCACCTGCCCCTGCAGTCCGGCTCCGATCCCGTCCTCCGCCGCATGCGCCGCGGCTACACGGCCGCCAGCTACCTCGAGGCGCTGCAGCGGCTGCGCGACGCGGTCCCCGCACTGGCGGTCACGACCGATGTCATCGTCGGCTTCCCGGGGGAAACCGACGATGACTTCGAGCGGACGCGCGAATGCATGGAAGCCGCCAGCTTCGACAATTCCTACATCTTCAAGTACTCCCCCCGCCCCGGCACCCCCGCCGCCGACTGGGGGGATGACGTTCCCGAGGAGGAGAAGCGGCGGCGCAACCAGGTGCTGCTGGAGGATCAGGACCGGCGCGGGCTGCGCCTGAACGAGCGCCTGGTCGGCGCGACGCTTGAAGTCCTCGCCGAGGGCGAAAGCCAGCGCAACGCCGAGCGCTGGAGCGGACGCAGCGACACCAACAAGATCGTGATCTTCGAACCCGCGGCAGGTTGCCGCATCGGAGATCTGGCGAAGGTAAAGATCGAACGCGCCATGCCACAGACACTTTACGGGCAAATGACAACGAAAGGGTGATTCCATGAGCACATTGGCCATACTGACACTTTTGCTGGCGGGGATAACCCTGCCGTTCTACGCGACGCTTTTCCTCGGCCCGGCGGCGATGCGCGAGGGGCTGCGGCGGTTTCCGCGCAACCGTTGGTGCGGATGGCTGCTCGCCATCGTCGCGGTGGCCTGGGCCGCGTGGCTGCTGCACGGCGTGCCGCTCGGACGGTTTGAATCGCTCAAGACATGGCTGGTCCCGGCCGCCGTGGTCTTTGCCGGCCTGGTGTGCTACTACATGGAGGAGCTGCTGGCACCGCGGGCGCTCGGTGCCCTGCTGCTGCTGTACCCGGCTCCCCTGCTGGAAGCCGCCCGCCTGCACGACTCAAGCTGGAGCGTGGTGATGTCCGTCGTCGCCTATGTCATGGTCATCAAGGGCATGGCCCTGCTGCTAAGCCCCTACCTCTTCCGCCGCTTCACGGACCGCCTGCTCAAGACGGAAAGGGCCTGCCGCCTCGCCGGTACCGGCGGCCTCACCTTCGACGCCCTGCTGCTCCTGCTGGCCGCGACCGTCTATTAGCCCGCAGGGCACTTACAAATCTAGTTTCACTAGATCAAGGTATTCATGCAATAGAGTGATGACCTTGGGACAGGCTTGACCCCGGCACGATAAATCTGGTCTCCATGACCGGCTACGGCTATTCTGTCCCGCATGAAAACTTATGTGATGCGAAGACTGCCCGTGATTGGCATGCTGGCCTTGTCCGTGTGGCAGGGTGTGAGCTGCGTAATGGTGCCCGAGACCGGCCGCCGGACGTTCCAGTTTGTCCCCGAGTCGCGGCTCCAGCGTATGGCTGCGGCACAGTTCAGCACCATGCGCCAGAAAGAAAAGGTTTCCACGGATCCCGCCCTGATTGCGCGGATACAGGCTATCGGACGACGCGTTGTGGCGGCCTCGGGCTCGCTTCTCCCGGTGGATGACTGGGAATTCGTTGTGTTTGAGGACGATTCGGTTAATGCCTTTGCCATGCCTGGGGGGAAAGTGGGTGTATTCACCGGGCTGATCAACCTCGCTGGCAGCGATGACGAGATTGCCGCCGTGATCGGGCACGAGATCGCGCATGTTACCCTCCGCCACGCCAACGAACGCATGTCGCAGTCCCTGGCCGTTATCGCGGCTACACTCGGGACGCAGTATGCGGTCAAGGATCAGGATGCGCAGATCCGGAAATCCGTCTTGCTGGCCGTTGGGCTGGGGTCCCAGCTTGGTGTGCTGCTACCGTACAGCCGTGTGCATGAAAGCGAAGCCGACCGGATCGGCCTGCTGTATACCGCCAGGGCCGGCTTTGATCCGCGTGCCGCCATCACGTTCTGGGAACGTACCGAGGCAGAAGCCAGAAAGTCCGCCAGTCCCCCGGAATTCCTGTCCACCCACCCCTCGACCGGCAATCGTATCCGCGAGCTCAACAGTATGATGCCCGAAGCACTGCAGGCCTACGCAGCCTCCCGCAAGGGGACATAGGGGTGCGCCAGCGTCAAGCATTCTCATTTGCTTTCGGGTTGCTATTGCGGCGCGGGCCGGTTATGAATAACTGCGCTTTTGCCCGGGGACTGGCAATTGTTGCACGACAGGCAGGGGCGGTTGACGATCGCGGGATTGACGAAAGGGAGGTTTGCCATAAAGAACCGGGAACGGCGGTATTTCTCGTTTAGCGTCAAGCTGTTTGCCAGTCACCTTCTGGCGGTGTTCCTGGTCTCCGGCAGCGTGGGCACGTTCTTCTATTACCGGGCATTCGATAATCTCATGCGGAGCCTGCAGTCGCGCTTGAAGAACAGCGCGGCGATGGTAAGCCAGGGGATCGATGCACGCGATCTGGCCCCGATCCGGTCGGAGGGTGATACCGGCCATCCCGCCTATCTCGAAAGCCTGGCGAAACTGCGGCGCGTCCGCCGGTCCAACCCGGATATCGCCTATCTCTACATCATGCGCAAGACCCCGGAAGGAATTTCCTTCGTGGTGGATTCCGATGATTCCGAGGCGCAGGCGCTTCCGGGGCGGGTGTACACGGAGGAAACGGACTCCCTGCTTCGCGGATTTCTCGAGGCCTCGGTTGATGATCAACTCACCGAGGACGAATGGGGGACCTTCCTTTCGGGATACGGACCGCTGCTTAACGGGGAGGGTGAATACCTCGTCGGGGTTGACATGCGTGCCGACGAGGTGCGCAACAAGCTGGCGGACCTGCGGATGACGGGCGCGATTTCCCTTCTGGCATCGATCCTGCTGGCATTGTTGTTCGCTCTCTACCTGTCGCGGAACCTGACGCGCCGGGTCCAGCAGATCGCCGCCTGTTGCAAGGACCTTGGCCTGGATCATCTCGATGCACGGATTGAAGGACGTACCTTTGATGAGTTCGATGATCTGGCGGAAGCCTTCAACCAGATGGGCGTCCGCCTGAAAGCCTCGCGGCAGGAGCTGGACACGGTGATCTCCGCCTTGAGTGATTCGCGGGCTAGCCTGGAGACGCGTGTGGCGGAGCGCACACGGGAACTGGAGGATGCCACGGCGCGGATGAATGTCCTGCGCGGCTTGTTGCCGATCTGCTGTTCCTGCAAGAAGATCCGTGATGACCAAGGGTACTGGCAGCAGGTGGAGCGCGTTGTCTCGGATCGTGCGGATGTGCGTTTCACGCACGGGATCTGCCCGGATTGCTCCTCCAAGCTCTATGGCTCCTTGTTGGACGAGGTCCCGAGCACGGTTCTGAGATAACGAGATAACGAGGGGCAGGATGAAACAGGGATTGGGCATATCGATAGTGAGGCGATTCTGGCAGATGGCGGTGTTTGCCGGCATAGGCCTTGCGACAGGCGTACGGGCCGAGGAGGATGCGACGCCCGGCAGGCTGGAGCACTGGGAGCAGGTCGAGTGGGTTGACAATCCCTCGAATGATGGAGACAGCTTCAGTGTACGGTATGACGGGGCTGAGTACCTGCTGCGCTTGTATTATGTGGATGCACCCGAGACAAGCGCCAGCTCTGAAACGGATGCGCGGCGCGTACGTGATCAGTCGCGCTATTTCGGTCTGGAAAGTCACCGCGACACCGTGCATTTCGGTCAGGCGGCGGCGGATTTCACGCGGGCGATGCTGGCTCGGCCGTTCACGGTCTATACGGTGCGCGCCACGGCTCCAGGACGATCGGTCACACGTCGGATCTACGCGTTTGTGGAGACGTCCGACGGCGAGGATCTGGCCGCCCTGCTGGTCGCGCACGGGCTGGCACGCGCGTATGGCGTGCGCCGGGCCTTGCCGGACGGGACCTCGGCGGTGGATGCCGCGGAAGGATTCTCGGACCGCGAAAGCGCGGCCATGCTGGATCGGGCAGGTCTCTGGGCGGCATCGGATTCAAAGCGGCTGATCGCCGCACGGGCGGAGTCGCGCCAGGAGCTGGCGGAATTGCGCGACATCGATACCTCGATACGTTTTCCGGCGGGACCGATCGATATCAATACGGCTGAGTTGCGCGAACTGGAAATGCTGCCGGGGGTGGGGCCGGTCACGGCCCGGAATATCCTGGCGCATAGGCCCTACCGGAAGCCGGAAGACCTGTTGCGGGTGCCGCGCATAACGGCGCTGACTGTCACGAATATCCTGCCGCATTTGAAGTGGGCGCCCGAAGACTGAAGCCTATAGGTGCATGACGCGGTGGTCGCGGATGGTGATGCGTCCGTCGGCGATCAGGCGCAGGGCCTCGGGATAGGCGATGTGCTCCTCGACCTGGATGCGGGCATGCAGAGTCTCCGGGGTGTCGTCGTCGAGTACCGGCACGGCGCGCTGGATGATGATCGGCCCGGTATCCGTGCCTTCATCCACGATATGCACGGTACAACCAGCCAGCTTCGTGCCGTAGCGCAGGGCCTGTTCCCAACTGCGCACCCCCGGGAAGGCGGGCAGCAGCGAGGGGTGGATGTTCACGATCCGCCCGGCAAAGGCCGACAGCAGACCGCGCTTGACGATCCGCATGAACCCCGCCAGGACGATGACCTCCGCGCCGCAGGCGTCCAGCGCCGCCAGGTAGCGCGTTTCCGCCTCGCCGTCGATCTTGGTCTTGAACGGGGCACCGCTCAGGTAGTGGCCCGGAATGCCGTGCCTCCGGGCGCGTTCGAGGATCGGGGCATTCTCGACGTCGGAGAAAATTCCGACCATTTCCGCATTGAGCGTTCCGGACGCGATGGCGTCGATCAGCGACTGGCAGTTGCTGCCGCTGCCGCTGCCGAGCACGGCGATCCGCAACGGCGGGGAATCGGGCGTCCGGGTTGTCAACGAATCCACGTGCCCTCCCTTCGACGGCTCACCACAGGTTCGCCCCCCATTAAATCATCCACCGCAATAAACGTAATTGGGGGGCGAGGCTGTGCCGAGCCGTCTTGTGACGAAAGGATCTGCAAGTGTCTACACATTATTCATTCCGTTGCCGCGCCGGTTTTCGCCCAGGAGTCACGCAAGGCCACGATGCGGTTGAAGACCGGTTTGCCAGGGACCGAATCCTTGGCATCGGCCATGAAGTAGCCGGTGCGCTCGAACTGGAACCGCTCGCCGGGGGAGGCCTGCGCCAGCATCGGCTCGACCTTGGCCTGCTGTGACCGCTGCGAATCGGGATTCAGGTTGTCGGTGAAGTGACCGCCCTCTGGCACATCGTCCGGGCGCTCGACGCTGAAAAGCCGGTCGTACAGCCGCACTTCCACGTCCGCCGCGTGCGCGGCCGATACCCAGTGGATCGTGCCCTTCACGCGCCGCCCGTCGGGGGCGTTGCCGCCGCGCGTCTCGGGGTCGTACGTGCAGTGTACTTCCGTCACCGCGCCGGTAACCGGATCCTTGACGCAGCCGGTGCAGGTGACCATGTACCCGTAGCGCAGGCGCACTTCCTGGCCCGGCCTGAGACGGTAGTACTTCTTCGGCGCCTCTTCCATGAAGTCGTCGCGCTCGATGTAAAGCTCGCGCGAGAAGGGTATCCCGCGGACCCCCGCGCCCAGGTCGGCGGGGTTGTTGATGCCTTCGAGCATCTCGGTCTGGCCCTCGGGATAGTTAGTGACGACCAGCTTGACCGGGTCGAGCACGGCCATCGCGCGGGGCGCCGACTCGTTGAGTTCCTCGCGGATGCAATGCTCCAGCAGCGCGATATCCGTCAGGCTGTCGGTCTTGGTCACGCCGATCCGCCGGCAGAACTCGCGGATCGAGGACGGGGTATAGCCGCGGCGGCGCAGGCCGCAGACCGTCGGCATGCGCGGGTCGTCCCAGCCGCTGACCTCGCCTTTCTTCACCAGCTCGAGCAGCTTGCGCTTGCTCATGACCGTGTAGGTCAGGCTGAGCCGCGCGAATTCGATCTGCTGAGGATGGCAGGGGACATCGAGCTGGTCGAGCAGCCAATCGTAAAGAGGGCGGTGGACCTCGAATTCCAGCGTGCAGATCGAGTGCGTGATTCCCTCGATCGCATCCTCGAGGCCGTGGGCGAAATCATACATCGGGTAGAGGCACCAGCGGTCGCCCGTGCGGTGATGGTGTGCGCGGCGGATGCGGTAGATCGCCGGATCGCGCATGTGCAGGTTCGGCGAGGCCATGTCGATCTTCGCGCGCAGGACGTACTGGCCATCGGCGAATTCGCCTGCCTTCATGCGCCGGAACAGGTCCAGGCTCTCCTCGGCCGGGCGGTCCCGCCAGGGGCTGTTCTTGCCGGGGCGCGTCGGCACGCCGCGGTAATCCTTGAATTCCTCGGGCGTGAGCGTGCAGACATAGGCCAGGTCCTTGCGGATCATGTCCTCGGCGAAGGCGTACATCCGGTCAAAGTAGTCCGACGCGAAGAACAGGTTCTTGCCCCAGTCGAAGCCCAGCCAGCGGACATCCTCGATGATCGACTCGACGTACTCGACATCCTCGGCCGTGGGGTTCGTATCATCGAACCGCAGGTTGCACTGCCCCTTGTAATCCTGGGCGATGCCGAAGTTCAGGCAGATGGATTTGGCGTGCCCGATATGCAGGTAGCCGTTGGGCTCGGGCGGGAAGCGGGTGACCACGCCCTGGTGCTTGCCCTGCTCCAGGTCGCGGTCAATCATATCGCGGATAAAATTCGAGACGGGCGTATTGTCTGCGTCGGTCATATCATGCATCCTTCCGGTAGCGTTGCTCGTAATCGCTCATCAGCTTCTTGGCGGCCTTGCCGCTGAGTGCCGCCCCATCGGCGGCGAGGGTTTCCTGCGCGTACTGCACGCGCCGCAGGCAAAGGTCGCGTCCCATCAGCGCCATGGCATCGAACAGCGGCAGCGAGACGGCACTGCCGGTCAGGGCGGTGAAGAACAGGCCCAGCAGGGTCTTGAATTTCAGATTCTCTTTTTCCGCCATCCGGCTGAACAGCGCTTTTACCGTGTCGGCGTTCCAGTCCTCCGCCCGCTCGATCTCCCACTGCGCGATCTGTAGCAGGGTCGCCGCCTGCTCAGGGGCGTCAAATCCCTTGACCAGGGTGGCCGTGTCCAGCGGCAGGCGGTCGGCGAACACGAAGGCGGTCAGTGGCACGAAGTCGGCAAGCTGGTTCAGCCGCGGCTGTGCCAGCGGCACCAGGGCCGACCACACCTGGTCGTTGAGCATCCATGTCTTCAGGCGCGCGAGCAGGGCATCCGCCCCGAGCTCGCGGATGGCGCGGCCGTTGAAGGCCTGCAGTTTCTGGATGTCGAAGATCGGGCCGCCGAGGCTGACCCGGTCGAGGTCGAACGTGCGGGCCATGGTTTCCAGATCGAACTGCTCGTTGCCGTCCGCCGGGCTGTAGGCCATCAGCCCGAGGAAGTTGAGCAGGGCTTCCGGCAGGTAGCCGGCCTGGCGGTAGAAGAGGATGCCGGTGGGATTCTTGCGTTTGGAGAGCTTCGATTTGTCGGGGTTGCGCAGAAGCGGCAGATGGGCGAACACTGGCGGTGTCCAGCCGAAGGCCTCGTAGAGCAGCAGGTGCTTGGGGGTGGAACTGATCCACTCCTCGCCGCGGATCACGTGCGTGATCTCCATCAGGTGGTCGTCCACCACGTTGGCCAGGTGATAGGTCGGAAATCCGTCGGCCTTGAGCAGGATCTGGTCGTCGATGGTTTCCCAGGGGATGCGGATCTCGTCGCGGAAATAGTCCTTCAGCACGCATTCGCCATCGGCTGGCGTGCGCAGCCGGATCACGCAGGGTTCGCCAGCGTCGATGCGCTGCTGTGCGGCCTCGGCCGTGAGCCCGGCGCAGTGGCCGTCGTAGCCGATGCGGGTCTTCTCCGCCTCCTGGCGGGTGCGCAGCTCGTCGAGTCGCGCGGTGGTGCAGAAGCAGGGATACGCCTTACCCGTCCGCACCAGGGTGTCGCACTGCTCGCGGTAGATGGCCGTGCGCTCGCTCTGGCGGTATGGACCCTTCGGACCGCCGACGTCCGGGCCCTCGTCCCAGGGCAGCCCGATCCAGCGCAGTGCCTCCAGGATCGCGACTTCAGAGGCCCGCGTCGAGCGCACCTGGTCGGTGTCCTCGATGCGCAGGATGAACTGGCCGCCATGGCGTTTGGCGAAGGCGTAGTTGAAAAGCGCGATGTAGGCGGTGCCGATATGCGGCGCGCCTGTCGGCGAGGGTGCGATCCGTGTCCGTACTGTCATGCTGGTAAAATCCTCTTCTGTTCGCGGCGTCCACGGATTACTTGAAATCCCGTGCTGCCAACACAATCGTGCGATACTACGCCAGCCACCGGTGCAGGTCAAGCCGATCGGTTGTCGCTCAGGTATCCGCGAGCTGCTGGCGCACCATGTCGGCGTACCAGCCGTCGGCGGCGAACAGGTCCGCGTGGGTCCCGTGCTCGATCACATGCCCGTCGTCCAGCACCAGGATGCGGTCGGCGTTTCGAACCGTGCTGAGCCGGTGTGCGATGATGAACGTGGTGCGGCCCCGCATGAGCCGCTCCAGCGCCAGGTGAATCAACCGTTCGGATTCGCCATCCACCGAGGACGTCGCCTCATCCAGGATCAGGATACGCGGATCGGCCAGTACCGCCCGCGCGATCGCCAGCCTCTGCTTCTGTCCGCCGGACAGCTTGACCCCGCGTTCGCCGATCGCGGTCCCGTAACCCTGCGGCAGCCGTTCGATGAAGGCATGCGCATTGGCCATCTCCGCCGCCGCGCGGATCTCGTCTTCCGTGGCCTCCAGCCGTCCGTAGCGCAGATTCTCAAGCACCGTGCCATCGAACAGGAATGTATCCTGCAGCACGAATGCGATGCGCCGGCGCAGATCCGCCACCCTTACCCGGCGGACATCCACACCGTCCACGCGCACCGAGCCCTCGCTGACATCGTGGAAGCGCGCGATCAGGTTCACGAAACTGGTCTTGCCCGCGCCGCTGCGGCCCACCAGCGCAAGCGATTGCCCCGGCCGGACGTGTACGGAAATATCGTGCAGCACGCGGTCGCCGGTCTCGTAGGCGAACGAAACCCCGCTGAACTGCACATCCCCGCGCGGTTCTGGCAGCGGCTCGGGGTGCTCCGGATCACGAATGGAGGGAACCGTGTCCAGCACCTCGAAGATGCGTTCACCTGCCGCCAGCGTGCGCTGGACGGTATCGAACGTGCCGACACACTCGTTGATCGGCCGGTACAGATGCGCGATATACATGGAAAACGCCGTCAGCGTACCCACCGTCATCATCTCGCGCGAGATCAGGTAGGTCCCGGCACCCAGCACCACGACGGCACCGGACGCGCCGAGGAGGTGCAGCAACGGATAGAACACGCTAGAGGCTCTCGACGCATGTACCGTGCGGGTGAGGACATCACGACTGGTATCCGACACCCGGTCGTATTCCATGGCCTCGCGGTGAAAGGCCTGGATCACCCGGATACCCGAAAGGTTCTCCTGGAGTTTCGCGCCGAGCATGCCCATGGCTTCCCGGATGCCCCGGTACAGCAGGCGCATCCGGCGCGAGATCATGATCACCCCGACGACCAGCAGTGGTACCGGGATTAGCACCAGCAGGGTCAGCAGCGGACTGTAGATAGTCATGTAGATGAGGGCGAAAACCATGCCGAAGACCTGGCGCACCAGGGAGTTGGTCGTGTGCAGGATCAGACTCTCCACCTGGTGCACGTCACCGGTAATGCGGGCCATCAGATCGCCTACCCGGCGGTTGTCGAAATACGCCAGCGGCAAGTGCTGCATGTGGTCATACAGCTGCATGCGCAGGTTGTGCAGCAGCCGTTGTCCCGCCACGGTCATCCAGAAACGGCTCAGCGCATCCACCAGTTGGCCGACAATCAGGATCCCTGCGTAGAGTGCGATCATCCACCAGAGCTGCGGGTAGCGGGACTCGCCGATGATGGTGTCTATGGTGTACTGGTAGAGTCGCGGTGGCTGCTGCGCGAGGAACACGCCGCCCAATGTGCAGATGGCCCCGAAAACGAGGATCGGCATGATCGGCCTGGCCCACGCGATACAGCGGCGCGCCGCCTGCCGCGGGTTGTTTGCCCGTCGCGGACCGGTCCCCCGCATTTCCCGCATCCCCTGTCCTGCTTCCATTGCCGCGCAACCTTCCCGCCGTTTTGCCTACAATATCCCTGAACGATTCTGGCGGCTGCTTTCATCGTTCACGCTTCCCTTACTCAAGCGAAAACAGTTTCGCACGATTCAGGGCATCTGGCAATCTCTGACGGTTGTCTCAAAAACATTCTTGCGATATGGCATGAGTTCTGATTCAACTATGCGGTAGTCGCGAACAACGCCCGGCATGACGAGAAGATCCCGGACTGAAAGTCGCGAACTGGGCGTAACCCGCCCGCACACTCAGCGGAATAGACATCTGGGGCACGTGCGGATTAGGATGCAATGACTCAAGGAGTTCTGCCATGGGTATGTTTGACACGACGGGCAAGAGCACGGGCACGGGGCGCGGCGAGAAGACGCTGGCCAAGCTGCAGCGCATGAACCGGGCGTTATCGCACCAGGAACCCGACCGGGTGCCGATCAGCGATTTCTTCTGGGGCAGCTTCATCGAGCACTGGCGACGCGATCTCGGCCTGCCCTCCGACGCCAATCCCTATTACTATTACGATCTGGACTGGACCGTGACGGTGCCGAACATGGACCCGTGGATCCGGCCGTTCGTGACGTTGAAGGAGACGCAGGACGAAGTGGTTGTAAAGACGGGTTTCGGAGCCATCATGCGCAAGAAGTTCGACTGTCCCATGCCGGAGATGGCGGCCTGGGAAATCGATACATTCGAGAAGCTGGAGGCGTCCGAGTTCGATGCGCCGGACGATCCGCGTCGTTTCCTCGAGGCCGGCGACAACCAGATCGCGGGCGTGGGCGACGGGTTCGAGCGCAACTCTCCGCCGTCGATCGATACCGTCAAGGGGTTGCGCCCCGACTTCCCGGTCTATGGCAGCATGATCGTGACGGCCGAGTGCCTTACCCGCCTGATCGGCCAGGAGAACGCGCTGCTGTGGATGGGGCTTTACCCGGAACGCATGGGTGCCGTGATCAACCGGATCGGCTCGTTCTACCTGGCGTGCGCCAAGGCGTCGATGGATGCCGCGGCCGGGCTGCTGGACGGCTATGTGATCTGGGGGGATGTGGCCTACCGCAATGGTCCCTTCTTCGCGCCCTCCTACTGGCGCGAGTACTTCAAGCCGTGGGTCAGGGCGATCGCCGCCGAGGCGCACGCGCGCGGGCTGCCGGTGATCTACCATGGCTGCGGCTGTGTGCACAAGCTGCTGGATGACTACATCGAGATCGGGATCGACGCCTACAACCCGCTGGAGGCCAAGGCCGACATGGATGCGGTGGACCTGCGCCGGCAGTACGGGCATCGCCTCGGGATCTGCGGTAACAGCGACATCCGCGTCTG
>CAZZBA010000104.1:0-11758 GCA_964652765.1 uncultured Victivallales bacterium
CCACACCGTGGCTCGGCGGCCTCGCTGGCAGCGTGGACTTGGCGACGGCGATCACCGGCTACAGTGGCATCACCTCGCTGACCTTGAATCCGCAAACCGGCTCTTCGGTTTCCTACGGTGGTATCATTGCCAACGGTGCGGCCAACATGACCCTTATCAAGAGCGGTCACGGCACCCAGACCCTTACCAGTGCAAATACCTATTCAGGCGCGACCACCGTGTGGGCCGGCACGCTCGGCCTCGGTGGAGCCGCTGGCTCTGTGCTCAATTCCGCCTTCACCGTCAAGGGAGGCTCCCTGTTGCTGGATAATTCCGGTGGTACATGGATTGACCGACTTGCCGACGGCACAGCTATCAGCCTCGGCTCGCTGACCCTGAAGTCCGACAATGGCGGGAGCCCCCAGACCGAGACCGTAGGCGCGACCACCTTGGCCACCAGTGGCAAGATTATGATCGACAACGGAACCGGCGCTGGAACGACGCTGGCCGTCAACGGCACGGTGACGCGTGCGGTCAACAGTGGCGTGGCCATTGACTTCTCCAGCGCGGGCGGCACGCTTGGAGGCGGAGCCGGCAACCCCAATGTCACCGCCACGACCCTGCCCGCCAACGCCAATGGCATTCTGCCCTGGGCCACCGTCAACGGCACGCAATGGGCCGAGAACAATGCCAACAGCGTTCGCGCCTACTCCGGTGGTTTTGTGAACCCAGTAGATGATGCGAGCGCCGCCACGTCCAACGCCCAGTTCACCGGTTCGGGCACGATGGGTTCGGCCAAGTCGTTCAACTCCCTGAATGTGATTGCCAGCGGCGCGGGCCAGAGCCTGGGTCTGGGCGGCATTTTGACGTTGACCAGCCCTGGAGCCATTCTCAAGTCGGGATCCGATTCCTACTCCATCACCGGCTCAGTGGCCAACGCCATCACCGCCGGTGCCGAACTCATCGCCCACGTGGACGGTGGTGCCCTCACCATCAGCGCCCCGCTGAACGCCGCCATTGTCGGTATCGCCAAGGGCGGCACGGGCGACCTCATCCTCTCCGGTTCTCGCGCAGGCACCATGTCGGGTGCCATCAGCATCGCAGGCGGTCAGCTCGAGTTCCGAGGGGCTGGCTTCTCTATTAACGGGATAGTCACCGGTGCGGGCGGTCTGACCGTCAACCTGAACGCGGGTCAAACGCTCTTATTGAACAACAATTCCAATTCCTACGCGGGGCCGACGATTGTCAAAGGAGGGTATCTGTCTTCCAGTGGCTACACTCAGGAAGGTATACCTGGCGGCAGAGGACAGACACCCAACACGAATACTTCACTAATTATGAGTAACCTGAGACTCCAGGGAGGAATATGGTACTCCCGGTATGTTACTAATAAGGACCTTGGTGCGGGGCCTGGCCAGGTTCAGATTCTCGCTGGCACCAGTGGCTTTGTTCATGACGCGAATCAAGGTGGGGCAGCCGGCTTTACGCTTGATGGTGGCAGAGAGTTGGTCTGGGGCAGCACGTATTTCAACCCAACGGTTTTCGTTCATAGCACCCTTGGCAACCTCACGCTAAACCTTGCGAACGGGTTTGATCTCGCCGGCTCCACGCTGACAATCCTGGTCGGTGATGCAACCTACAATGCGCTTGCTGGAGGAGGAGCAAGCCAACTCGGCGGTGTCATCCGCACCAGCAGCGGCACCGCCGGCCTCACCAAGACCGGTATCGGCATCCTGGTCCTCTCCGGTGCGAATACCTTCAATGGTCAGTTGACCGTGAATAACGGAGCACTCTCCATTGGCTCCATCAACAACGCCAGCGTCAACGGCGTGCTCGGCAACAGCGCCCTGTCCGTCATCCTTGGCGCGAACGGCCAAACAGGGAGATTGCTTTACACCGGTGGCACTACCAGCAGCAGCAAGCCGTTCACCCTGGCCACGGGCGGAACCGGCGCGTTCGATGTCAGCACCGCCGCGACTATCCTGACGCTAAGCGGCCAGATTGATGGCGACGGCGCACTGTCGAAGGTCGGCGCGGGCACACTCGCGCTCACCGGTACCAATATCTACACCGGTGCAACCACAGTCAGCGCCGGAACGTTGGCCGTCAATAGCCCCGGCTCGCTTGCGGCCGGCAGCGCGGTGGTAGTCAACAGTGGTGGAACGATTACTGGCAGCGGCACGTACAACGGGACTGTCACGATCAACAGCGGTGGAACGGTTGCTGGCAGCGGCACGTACAACGGAACTGTCACGATCAACAGCGGTGGAACGGTTACTGGCAGCGGCACGTACAACGGAACTGTCACGATCAACAGCGGTGGAACGGTTACTGGCAGCGGCACGTACAACGGGACTGTGACTGTGAGCAGCAACGCCACGCTTAGCGCTACGACAGTAACGTATAACGGTTTGGTCACCGGTGGCGCAGGCGCCGCCCACTTCTCCCCCGGGGGCTTGGGCACCATTGCCACTCTCAGCCCTGGCAATGGTTTGACGCTCAACGCCGGCAACGAGGTTAATTGCGACCTCGGCACCACATCGGGTTCATCCGACCTCATAGCCATCACCGGTAATTTGGATTTGCAGGGAACGTCGTATGTGGCTTTCAATGTTCCCACCGGCAGCGCCGCGTCCAATGCCACTTATACCATCATGACTTGGACCGGCAGCCAGACTGGCGGCGGCACCCTGCTGTTTCCCAACGGAACCCTCTCACAGAGTGGCTGCACGCTCAACATCAATGCCAGCAGCGTGACCATCACCACGGGTACCGGCGGCATCACGGCCGGCTCGACGGCTTATTGGAGAGCCAACTCGTCCTTTGTATGGGACAGCTCCACCGGCAACTGGTTGATTAACAGCGTCCCTGCTCAACGGTATTCCTTCAATGACGACGTGATCTTTGACGGGGCCGCAGGCACCTTCGCGAGCCCGATCACCGGCACCCCGCCCTCCCCGCGCTCTGTCACCGTAAGTGGAAGTTCGAATTACACCATTTCAGCCAGCATTGGTGGAACAGGCACCGTGACCAAGACCGGGTCCGGTACGTTAACGCTCTCCGGCGCCAACACCTACACAGGTGGCACAGTTCTCAACGCGGGAGCATTGACCTACACCGCTGACGCCAACATGGGCGCAAGTGGCAGCAGAAACATCACCTTTGGTGGAACCGCATCACTAACCGGTTTTAATGGTTCCAGCTTGAACCGGCTTTCAATTGGCAATAGCTTTACCGGAACAGTCATGGCCGCGAACATCACCTTTGCAACCACGACAGGTTCGGGAACGATCGTTTTCTCGACGGGTGGAGCTGCGACGCTCAATCTAGGGGACGCCAGCGGTTTCACTGGCACTATGCGGAATTTAGACACGTATGCGGGGAGTACAGTTGCGTTTAGCAAGCTGAGCGATACAGGGAATCTCCAATTGGCGGGTCAGTCTTCCGATTCGAATCAACGCGTGACGTTCCTGCTTACCGGCGGTGCTGGTTCTGTGACACTGAATAATAGCCAGATTCAATTGATTGATAGAGTCGGCCAGAATGCCAATCGTTACTACAAGTTACAAAACAACAATGCCGCAACTGCAAGCAAATGGGTCATTAACACGGCTCTCCTGAATAGCGTTGCCTCCCGACTGGTCGAATTCGAACTAGGGGGAACCAACACGGGTGACAACGAGTTCGCCGGAGTGATTGGCAATGGCGCCAATTCCATCATGTTCAACAAGGTCGACGGCGGCAAGTGGATTCTCTCCGGGAACAACACCTTTAGTGGCGCGGTGACGGTCACCGGCGGGACGCTTGTTCTCTCTGGTCTGAATCAGTACACAGGTTCTACTACGCTTAACGGCAACCCGACGACGTTATATGTCACTACGATCAGGGACTTTGGTGTCGCCAGCAGTCTCGGTGCGCCAGCTAGTGGCGCTATTGTACTTGAGCGATACGGCGCGAACAGTGTTATCTATATTGGCGTTGGGGACACTGCAAATCGTACCTTCAGTTTTCAATCATACGTCGACCTCAATAATAACGCCAATGGCAGCATCTTAAATAATGGCACGGGAGCACTCACTTTCACCGCATCCCCGTTTAACCTTCCATCCAGTCCTGGAACAACTGGTTTCGCTTTTACCTTGACCTTGGGCGGTACTTACTCTGGCGGCACCAACGAAATTCAGGGCGTCATCCAGAACGCCTCCAGTGGCGCGAATCTGCTGAGACTGACCAAGACTGGCGACAGCACCTGGGCGCTCTCCGGCGCGAACACCTTCACCGGCACGACCGCCGTCAATGGCGGCACGTTGATCCTGGACTACGGCACGCAGGACAACAGCAAGCTTTCGAATACCGCCGCGCTGACGCTTGGTGGTGGCACGCTGGAGCTCAGTGGAGGTTCCCATACTCAAATCGTGGCCAGTGTCACGCTGACGGCGGGCACGGCCTCTCGCATCGCTCGCACCTCAGGCTCGTCCAAAATCCAGCTGGGTGCCATCACGCGCGGTGCCGGCGCAACCCTGGATATCAGCGCGGAGAACATCGCCACAACGTCCACGACTAACGACGCCAACGGAGTCCTGCCCGGAGTGACGATCAACGGTTCGAACTACGCGAGGAACGATGGCAGCAGCAACATTGTCGCCTACAGCAGCTATACTGATGTGCAGCGCCTGACGCCGGGCACGATCCCGAACACCTCCACGGCGAACGTGCGCCTCGTCGAGGGCAGCGGCTCGGCGGGCAACATCACGCTGGCGGCGGGGACGACCACGATCAACACCCTGCTCCAGAGCACCGAGGGCGGCACCAGCGAGGCGACGATCCTCACGACTGGCCAGATCCTTGGCGTGAACTCCATCCTCTGCGCCGCTGGCAGCGGCCCTCTGACCATTGCCACGGTGCCGGGCGCCGGTACCCTCCGCACAGCGACGGCCAGCGGCGACCTATTGGTTAGGAACCATTCGGCGAGCACGCTGACACTCAACTCGTACATCGCCAACAATACCGGTGCTTCCACTCTCTCGCATGAGGGTTCGGGGACCACCGTGCTCGCGGCGGGGAATGACTACAGCGGCGCAACCACCATTCGAAGTGGCGTCCTGAGGATCCAGTATACCAACAGCCTCGGTACAGTCGCTGCCGGCACCACCGTCACCAGCGGCGGGGCGCTGGAGCTCCAGGGCACCTTTACCACCCTCGCGGAGCCCTTGACCCTTAACGGGACCGGCGTCAGCAACGGCGGCGCACTGCGCCACAAATCGGGCAGCCCGACCTTTGCCGGGCCGATCACGCTCGCGAGCGCCAGCCGGATCAATTCCGACAGCGGCACGCTGACCCTCACCAACACCCTCGTCACCTCGTCGTTGAATGACGCTACCATCGGTGGCACCGGTAACACGACGGTATCAGGCGTGATCAGCGGGGCTGGCAACCTCATCAAGGATGGATCCGGAACGCTGACCCTGTCCGGTGCCGGTGCCAACACGTTATCGGGCGAAACCCTGGTCAACAGCGGGAAATTGCTGATCGCGGCAACAGCGGTAAATGCGATCGCGAACACCTCCTCGTTGCGGATCGCCTCCGGTGCGATGCTGGAGCTTGATGCTGGTGTGACTGAAACCGTGGGTGTGCTTTATCTGGGTGGTCAGCCGGCCGCTCCGGGCACCTGGGGCAGTCTCTCGAGCGATGCCGATAACAAGGACAGCGTCTATTTCAAGGGCACGGGTGTAATTACGGTATCGCAGATGGGATCCGGCACGCCATATGAAGCACAAGGCCCTGCCGGTACCCTGCTAATCATCAGGTGAGCTAATACGGCGGGCTGCGTCAAGACTCCGGAGTCATGTCAGTTTGGCTAGGGCCGCCCTGAACATCAAGGACAGTCCTTTCGCTTCCGCAGGCGGCAGGAAAGCGGAAAGCTCGTTGTTGATCTGCTCATCGCTCAGCACGGCAACTTGCTCGCGGATATAGTCATAAAAATCCCGACATGTTCGTCCGGGGAAATGGTTTCTTTTCTTTACCAACGTGGAATAGACGGGCTTGGCGAGCCGTTCTTCGAGCGTGGTCTCGTCCGGTTTCGCATTCATCTGCAGAAGAAACCAGATGTCATAGATGTCCCGTATCAGGCGTCGCTCATTCCATGCCGCCATCTTATGGGCCAGAGCAACGTTGATATCCATGACATGAATGATTCGTGGCGGAAGGTTGAATTGTGAGGAAAAAAGGCGGGTTGATGTCGTCATGGTCCTGACGTCCATCGCGACCTTGGATTCGATCTGGATACTGGCGTGGTCAACGGTCAGGACGATACGCAGGCTCTTTGAGTTCAGCGAATAATCCAGTTCAGCCCCTTCAATCGATCGCAGGCACGAGA
Source organism: uncultured Victivallales bacterium (assembly GCA_964652765.1). Lineage (GTDB taxonomy): Bacteria > Verrucomicrobiota > Kiritimatiellia > UBA8416 > UBA8416 > UBA8416. The sequence continues at coordinate 6,356 of CAZZBA010000104.1, forward strand.
GAATGTCATCAAGGATCTCCTTTTTCGATTTATAGGGCACAAAAACGTAGTCGAGATCGTTGGTCAGTCGTGGCGATCCCAGCACACGCAGGACCATGCCTCCGCGCAATACGGCCTTCCTGTCGAATTTCTGGGCAAACAGGTCCAGTACGCGGGCCAGCAGTCGTTGTTCCTTCTCGATCATGGTCGTTTCCAGTGGCGGTTGAAGAATGAGACGAATCGGGGATCGTACGCGCCTAGATCGCGCTCGATCCGGTCGAAATCCAGTGAGTCAAGGTTGACGTCCGTGTCCGGGTCAAAGGAGAAACGGTGACCGCGGTAGGTGAAGTAGCAGACGTCGAGGAAGGCCTTCTCCGGCGAGGCAATGCGAATGCCGGCAACGTCGTCAAATCCGAAATAAAGGTGTGGGCAGATGCTGAGGTGTTCGATCGTACCGAGTGCGCATGAATACAAGCGTGGACGCCCCACCTTGATCGCCTGCACCTTATGGGCGGGGATGGATCCGATGATGGCGTGCCGTGCAAGTACGGTTCCGGTGGAAATATAGGCGTTCGGCTCGATACGGCTGCTGATCGTCGCCAGTGATGCGTTCGCCGTGACGTAGACACCTCGCTTGACCTTGAATAATGTTCCGCTGCCCACTAGCCTGGCGACAGCACGATAGAGCGTTGGCTCGGCGTTCTCATTCAACACAACCTTCAGGTCGGCAATCGTAAAAACGCCATCCAGTTCGGTCGCCCATTTTTCGATTTCCTTGTATTTCTCGATGTCCATGAGCAAATACTCTCATATAGTGATATTATATGTCAATATATAAACCGGCGTGTGGAATGCGATTTTCGCCTCGGCTATTGCTTATTAATTTTAATCTGACTAGACTACCCGAATTGTCGGATTCGGCAGGAGCGCCCACGCGTTTGTGGGCAGGTCGGCGAACATGCAGAGGAGTGTATGAAAATGACATTGTTGAACAAGGTGCTGGCGGTTGTCGTGGCGGCAGGCTGCCTGGGTGGTGCCCAGGCGTTGAACGCCGGTGATTTGAAGCTGGCGGGCATGTTTACCGATAACATGGTCCTGCAGCGTGACCAGCCGGTACTTGTGCGCGGGTTTGCCGATGCGGGCACGGCTGTGACTGTCGCCTTCGGCGGCCAGCAGAAGCAGGCTACTGCCGATGCGGACGGCGCATGGGCGGTAACGCTCGATCCCCTGCCGGCCAGCACCAAGCCACAGGATATGAAGGTTTCCGCCGCCAAAGGCAAGCCCCTGTCGGTATCCAACGTCCTGGTTGGCGACGTTTTCCTCATGGCCCGGCAGACCAGTATTGATATTTCCCTTGGCCGTGATGAGCAGGGCAAGTCCGTGGCGGCGGCACTCAAGGCGAACCCGAACCTGCGCGCGATCTCGATCAAGGCGCGGCCTGCAAGCTCCCCGCAGGCCGATCTGGCGGCAGGTGCCACCGACGGATGGACGGCGGTCGGCAAGGACCCGGCGCTCAAGATGACGGCCGCCGCGTATTACCTGGGCCGTGACCTGGCGGCAAAGGGCGATGTCCCGGTCGGCATCATCGATCTCAATCTGGGCTCGGCCTTCCCGATAAGCTGGCTCAGCCGCGAGGCACTGGAGGAAACCGAGAAGTTCTATGGCAAGTCGGATGTGCCGGGTCAGCTCTCGTTCCATGATAAGCTGCTGGAAGCCGAAGCCACCGGCGTGCCGCTGCCCAAGCAGAAGACAGTCGAGTCCAATGTCGTGGAGAGAACCCTGTTCCCGGCTGGAGGCTACAATGCGGTGCTGGCGCCGATGAAAGGCATCGCCATCAAGGCGGCCATGATCCAGCTTGGCAACGATTACCCCTACATGATCTATGCGGATCTTGAACGCAAGGGAACCCAATTCGACCGCGCCGAGCTCAACCGTGCCTATGTCGAGACCTACGACCTCCGCAAGAACGGGTTCCGCATGGAGTCGGTCACGATCCCGCGTATCCCCCGCGAATGGCGCAAGGTCTTTGCCAATGACGCCCTGCCGATCGGGCTGATCATCCCGCCGGGATCCGATCTCAACACACTGGGGCAGCACCATCGCGAGATGCGCGAACTACAGCGGGTGACGGCGGAACCCCTGCCGGGGGTCGGCGTGATCCTGCCCGGCTCGGCGAATATTCCCTTCAGCGCCCAGCCTGCGGATGACGCCTTGCTGGCCGAACGGTGCCTGGCGTGGGTCAACGGGGCGGTCTACCAGAAACCGGGCATTCCCGCCACCGGGCCGCTCTTCGACCGTGTAGAGGCCAATTTCAGCGAGGCGACGATTTATTTCAAGGCGGGTACCGCCAAGGGGCTGCAGGCGAAGGGCGATGCCCTTGGCTTCTTCGAGGCGGCCGATATCGAAGGTGAATACAGCCCCGCCAAAGCCGTCATCACGGGCGAGACGGTCCGCATCAAGAGCGATACGGTGCCCCGGATCGCGCGGGTGCGCTACAACTGGAACAGCCGTCCGAACCAGGAGCTTGTGAATGCGGCGGGGTTGCCCGCGATTCCCTTCCGCAGCGAGAAGGCTCCGCATCACTGGTTTGTGACCAATGAGGATGGCGATCTTCCTGAGGAGTATTCCACGCCAGCCAATGCGTGGAAGAAGAACGATGTGACGCTTGTCAATGGCCAGCTCAAGACGCACGGGTATGATAACTTCAGCGGATGGGTCGGGCCTGTCGGCATCATGACCGGTCCGTTCGGCCCGAATATGGGCGTACGCACAGTGATGTCCGGTTCGCCGGCCGAGGGGAAGATTCTTGCAGGCGACGTGATCTACAGCGCCAACGGGACCATGCTTGGTGACAAGGCCTGGGAGGTCATTGCGGATGCCATTACCCAGAGCGAGACGCGCGAGGGCGGCGGCAAGCTGGTGCTCGGCGTGCGCCGGGATGGCGCTAATATCGATGTCGAGATCACGCTGGAAGTGATGGGCACATACAGCTCGACCGCCCCGTATGCCTGCCCCAAGACCGAGAAGATCATTGCCGACCTTGAAAAATGGGTGGTTGCCAATGGGGCTGATGCCGGGTTCCTCAATACGGACGCGCTCTTCATGCTCGCGACCGGTAATCCGGAACTCCAGGGATATGTACGCCGTATTGTCTACAAGATCATGGCCGGGCGCGACCCCAACGAAGCGATCGACACGGCCAAGGCCGGCAAGAGCTGGCAAAATTCAGCAGAGGCCATCCTGCTCGGTGAATACTACCACGCGACTGGCGACAGGAACGTCCTCCCATACCTGAAGCATGTCTGCGACCGTCTTGCCGCCACGCAGAACAAGGAGTACGGCGGCTGGCGTCACAACTACCCGGGTGGCGCGACCTACGGTCTTATACCCAATGCCGGACTGCCGGGTGTAATCGGCATGCATCTGGCCAGAGTAGCCGGGCTCGACATCAACCAGGAGGAATTTGCCCGGTCCATTCACCACTATTCCGAAGGCAAAGCCGAAACCGGCTTCCTCATCTACGGATACGGCGAATGCCAGCGTATGATACCCGAGCCATTCGAGGTCGATAAGTTCTACTCAGGAAAACAGGATACCTTCAACGGCGGTCTTTCCGCCGCAGGTATCCTGATGGGACTGACAGGGAACGTACGCGCCGCGCATCTATGCAGCCTGAAGAGCGCATTTTCCTGGAACAATACCTTCCATGGGAACGGCGGGAATTTCTGGAACAACTTCTGGAGCCCGCTTGGCGCGAACCAGCATTGCAAGAGCGCGTTCACCCATTTCTGGAAGAACTACCGCTGGTACCGGGAATGCAACCGGATGTTCAACGGCAGCCTTATCCAGCACGAAAATGGCCGTGTGGGTGCCGGTACGGGTGTGGCGCTGGTGGCACCGCGTGCCAGGATCCAGATCGTTGGAGCGCCCCTGTCGCCATTTGCAACCAATGCGCCCGCGTGCCTGGCTCCCGCCGTGGAGTCTTATTGGAAAAAGGATTACGCCGGCTGCGTGAATCTGGTGAGTGCGCTGATTGCCTCCGGTGCGGTTGGCAAGGATGACATGCCCACGGTCGAGTACCTTGGCCGGGCGGCACGCGAAATCCAGGAGAGCATTGCCGCCGACCTGGTACGCATGAAGAAGCTCTGCGAAGATGGCGACCCTGCACAGGCCAGGACCTTTGTGGCGGAGCTCAAAGGCATTATGCCCGAAGGCGATGAACGCTTGGCGGCTATGGAGAAGGAAATTGCCTCAACCAAGCAGGGTGTCACCGCTGTAAAGACGGTCAAGGCGGCTGATGATATGGGTGACGTTGTGGATGCAGATGACGCCGCCAAAAAAGCTGAAGCGGCGGCAATTGCGGCTGAGGAGGCGGCTAAGAAAGCGGCTGAGGGGGATCGTAAATGGGCGTGCCTTGTCAGTGAAGAGCCATCCAGCAGTGGCAAGAAGGCGGACGATCTGACGGCCAAACCGGAGAAGGCAAGCACATGGAAGATGCTTGTAGTCGAGGACATGGCGCAGGCCCCGAATGGATGGGCCGGGTCCAAGTTCGATGACTCAGGCTGGAAGCAGACGGCACTTCCTATTTCATGGCGCATGTATCATACGGCACTGCTGAGGACCAAGTTCAATGTCGATGATGTGAAGGCCTATGACAAGCTTCGGTTCCGCGCCTGGCTCTTCCGGCAGCAGGGCATTGAGATCTTCCTCAACGGCGAACTGATCGGCAAGGTGAACAACCTTGAGCAGAAGACTGGCGATGTGGATGCCGAGTTCATCGAGGCGGCCCTGAAGCACCTTAAGAACGGCGAAAACACCCTGGCGATCACGACACGCCACAACTGGAGATGGGGCATGCTGTCAATGCACGTCTACAACGACGGCTTCGACTTCAATTTAGATGCACGCCTGAAGAAGTAGGCAGGCAGTATCACTTCCTTTTGCATGCGGCTCGGCGGGACGCCTCGCCCTACCTTTCTTGTTGTCGGGTAGGGCGAACCGTCCTCGGTGAGCCGCTGCGCATGAGAGGGTGCCTGGCGAAGTGTTTGTGTACTTCGTGTGTAAGGAATCCGCCCCCCCGTAGACTCATGACCAACAACAGGAGGTCATGATGGTGAAGATATTCTCGTTCGTGTTGGTCGGGGGCTTGATCGGGGCGCTGCTGGGGTATTTCGGTAAATGCGCCTCGGGGACGTGTCCGTTTACCGCGAATCCGTTCCGGGGCGCTGGCTTCGGGGCGTTGTTCGGTTTGCTTTTCGCCCTGTCCTCGTATGGCAATCCGTTCCAGAAACGCGAGCCTGGGCCTGAATCCACCAACATCGTGCATGTGGCGGATGCGGCTGAACTGGACCGCCTGCTGGCGGAGGCCAAGGTTCCCGTGATGCTCGATTTCTATGCCGACTGGTGCGGGCCCTGCCGCAAGCT
>CAZZBA010000105.1:0-11682 GCA_964652765.1 uncultured Victivallales bacterium
CTCAACCCGCACGTAATGCAGCAGCGCACCGGCACTGCAGACCACCCCGGGCAGCCCCTCGCAACCGAAGCCAAGCAGGGAATGAACATCGAAATGCCGCGTCATCAGGTCATGCGCCGCGTCGAGGCCGAACGTCCAGTCCTCGCAGCGCGTCACCGGCAGTCCCGGCAGTTCCTTGAGCAGGCCGTCGAGCGCATCGCCCGCCACGACGGATTCGGGGATGACGCACTCGCCGGGAGCGTACCGCCGCAGCTCGTCGCCGACCGCCGCCGCATCCGCTAGCTGCTCGCCCCAGAAGGTGCCGGTGGAAAGGTCGATCATGGAAAGCCCGTAGGCGTTGCCGACGCGGCAGATCCCGGCCAGGTAATTGAACTGCGAGGCGTCCAGCAGGTTGCCCTCGGTCACCGTGCCGGGGGTCACCACGCGGGTCACTTCCCGCCGTACCAGGCCCTTGGCCAGGGCGGGGTCCTCCATCTGCTCGCAGATGGCCACCTTCATCCCGGCGCGCATCATGCGGGCCAGGTAGCCTTCCAGCGCATGATACGGTACGCCGCACATCGGCACCCCGTTGCGCCGGGTCAGCGCGATATCCAGGACCGGGGCCGCCCGCCGGGCATCGTCGAAGAACATCTCGTAGAAATCACCCATCCGGAAGAACAGGACGGCCTCCTCCGGCAGTTCGCTCTTGATCTGCCGGTACTGGCGCATCATCGGTGTCAATGTCTCTTCCGCCATCCTCGACTCCCGTCCACGATTCCCTAGTCATCCACGGCCTGCGCGGCCGTGGCTACAAACATCACCGCGCCAGCGCGCACCAGGCATCCACCGGCAGGTTCTCCGGCCGCACACTGTCATCGAGCCCGGCGGCGGCCAGCCGCGCACGGCAGTCGTCGGCGTCCAGATTGAGCGAGCCGGGGGCTTTCGTCAACAGCGAAACCAGTTGCTTGCGACGATGCTGGAACGCGTAACGCGTCAGCGCGTAGAAGCGCGGCAGTGCGGTGGCTTCCAGCAGGGGCTGCGACCGGCGACGCAGCGTGACGATCGCCGACCGGATCGTCGGACGCGGCCAGAAGCAGGTCGGGCTGACGATCTTCACGAGCCGGACCTCGCAGTGCAACTGGCTCCAGAGCCCCAGCAACCCGTAGGCCTTGGTGCCGGGAACGGCTGTCAACCGCTCGGCCACCTCAAGCTGCACCGTCACCGTCAGCGCCTGTGGCGGGACCTCCGCGCAAATCAGATCCAGCATGATGCGGCTTCCGGGATTGTAGGGGAGATTCGAGACCAGGCTGCCGAGCGACTTTTCCCGCACCAGCGGCACGGCCAGGTCCAGCGCGTCTCCCTCGATCAGTTCGAGGCCCGGTTCGCCACCGAACGTCTCCTGCAGCAGCGCGAAAAGACGGTGGTCCTTCTCGATGGCTGTGACATGAACCCCGCGCTCCAGGAGTGCCGCCGTCACCACGCCCATGCCCGGTCCGACCTCCAGCACGCGATCCCCTGCACGAACACCAGAGGCCTCCACCAGGATATCCAGGATGTTGCCATCCACCAGGAAATTCTGGCCGAGTGCGCGACTGGGATGGAAGCCGCAGCGATCGGCTAGCGCACGGACTTCCGAGAGCCGCGTAAGCTGAATTCGTTCACCGTTTACCATGCTATACCATCGCCATCAGAAGGGCTTCTCCTCCAGAACCCGTACAAACGCATCACGCCGCAACTGGACAATCCACTCATCGTAAAGCCGCTTCTCCAATTCCATGCGCAATTCGCGTTCAATATCCGCGTAGGCATCCTCAAACGAGAGACGGGCCGCCTCGCGGCGGCCTCCCACCTTGACGAGTGCATAGTGCGGCCCGATCTCGACGGGGCCCTTCACCACTCCGATCTCCGCCTGCATGACCAGATCGCGCAGCTCGGCCCGCAGCATATCGGGCTCGACCCAGTCACGCATACCGCCGCTCGCGGCCAGCGTGTCCTCCGAGTAGCGCTTGGCGACCTCGGCAAAATCCTGCCCTGCGGCCAGGGCTGCCTGGACATCGGCCAGCTTCGCCTTCTGCGCGACACGCCCGGCGTCATCCTGCCCGATGCCGATCACGATCATGCCGAACATCACCGCCGGCGGGGTTTCCTGCTTCTCCGGCGCCTTGTCGTAGCGCTCGCGCACCGCCAGCGGAGAAACCCGGACCTGGCTGTCAACGCGCAGATTGCGCATCGCGCCCACCACGATCTGCTCGCGTATCTGCTGGCGCCAGGCGACCTCGGTATTGCCATCCTCCACCAACGCCCCGAGAAAGCCCATGCGGTCATTCTTGAACATCTCGCGGATCACTTTTTCAACCCGTTCCTCGACCATTGCATCCGGGATCTTGATCAGCTTCTGATCGGCATAGGCATCCAGCATCATTTTGCGGTTGATCAACTCGCCAAGGGTTTTCTGGTACAGCGCGTTCACATCCTCACCGCCCTGCCGCTGAGTCACCATCTGTTGCAAGGCGCGCGAGGCACCCAGCACATCGCTATACGTGATCACATGGGCATTGACGTAGGCGGCCACACCGTCCACCCGCACCCTGTCATCCTTGGCGGCGTCCACCGCCCACACCGCCTGTGCAGCCAGGCATCCGGCCAGCAGCCCTGTCACCATCGTTGTCTTCATTCATGCTCCTGTCGCTCGCACATACACACACTCTCTCTGACATCCCCTCACACAGACTTACGACGCCGCGGACGGGGTGGAACCCGTCCCTCCAGAAACCTTACGCCGCCGCGGACCCGTCCCTCCAGAATCCCGGCTTACCGCCGCGCATTGTGCTCGACCAGCGCCTGCCGCAGCGCCGCTGCATCCATCCCCGGCGCGGCGGCCCCGCTGGCCACGGCCGCCTCGGCCACGGCGGCGGACACCTCGACAAAAAGCCGCCGGTCAAACGGCTTCGGAATGATGTATCCCCTGCCCAGTTCCAGCGTCTCATTCGGATAGAAGGCCTTGACATCATCAGGTACCGGCAGGCGTGCCACGGCCGACAGCGCATCGGACGCCGCGATCTTCATGGCCATGTTGATCGTGCGCGCACCGGCATCCAGCGCCCCGCGGAACAGGAACGGGAAGCCGAGCACGTTGTTGATCTGGTTCGGGTAGTCGGAACGCCCGGTCGCCATCACATACGGCGCATTGCCCATCGCCTCGGCCACCACCTGCGGATCGATCTCGGGCACCGGGTTGGCCATGGCGAACACCGCCGGGAACGAGGCCATGGACTTCACATCCGCGCCCGCGATGCAGTTGGCCGCCGATACGCCGACAAACACATGCGCCCCGCGCATGGCCTCGCCGACAGTTCGCGCCGTGGTCTCCGCCGCATGCTCCAGCTTCTTGCCGCCAAGACCCGCGCGCGAGCGACTGATCACGCCGCGCGAATCGCACACCACGACCTGCCCCACCCCGGCCGCCTTGAGCATCTCGGTGATCCGGATGCCGGCGGCACCGGCACCATTGACCACGACCCGCAACTCGTCCATGCCCCGCTCGCACAAGCGGCAGTAGTTATTCACCCCCGCCAGCGTGATCACCGCCGTCCCCCACTGGTCGTCATGGAAAACCGGGATATCGAGCATCGCGTCCAGCCGGTCCTCGATCTCGAAGCAGGCCGGGGCGGCAATATCCTCAAGATTAATGCCGCCGTACATCGGGGCCATGGCAGCCACGGCATCGATGACCCGCTGTGGATCGGTCGGCCCGGTGTTGGCACCGCCCTGCCGGCAGTGATTCAGCGGCACCGGCCAGCCATCGACATCACCGAACGTCTTGAACAGCACCGCCTTGCCCTCCATGACGGGGATGCTGGCGCTGGCACCCAGGTCACCGAGCCCCAGGATCGCCGTGCCATCGCTCACCACCGCCACCAGGCTGCGCTTGGCCGTCAATTTATACACCGCCGCCGGATCCGCCGCGATCGCCTTGACCGCGTCGGCCACGCCAGGCGTATAGGCCAGGCACAAGTCCCGCACGCTTTGCAGCGGGCGCGTGCAACGCATCCCGACCCTGCCGCCAAGGTGATACTTGAAAACATCTTCCGCTGTAATCTTCATACACCGATTCCTTCCCGAAACTGAAATATCCTGAGCCGACAAAGGCCTGCACTCTAGCAGAACTGCACGAAGATGCAACCTCTGCGAATTCGTTATCGACCCGCACTTGACAATCCGCTAGACTGAAACCGAAATGAAATCGACACTTCTCCCTTTACCGAAGCGTCCAAGACTGGCAGTGAGTTGCCGGAACGCCCTCGGGATTGTCCTCATCTTCGCCTTTATCAGCCCCGCTGCTGCTTCATCCCTTGGCACATCGGTACCTGCCGGGGAATATCCCATCGCGTTGCTCGCCCTTGCTGGCGTCACTGCCGTCCTTTTTATCGCCCTTCTCAGCCGGCAACTGACGATCAATCGCCTTCGCAGCGAACTGGATACCCTCGAGAACGAGCACCGCAGGATACAGAACGAGTTCCAGCGCTTCACGGCCATCACGAACCAGGCAAGCGAGGCGATCATGATCACCGACGCGCAAAGCCGGATCGTCTACATCAACCCCGCCTTTACCTCGCTTACGGGCTACACCCGCCGCGATGTCCACGGCCAGACCCCCCGCCTGCTGCGCACGGACCGCCACGACGAGTCATTCTACCAGGCAATGCGCGAGACGCTGCTCAAGGAGCATCTCTGGAGAGGAACATTCACCAACCGGTGCAAGGATGGCACCACGGTGGAACTTGAAACCGTCATCACCGCCGTCTTCGATGACCATGAGCAGCTTACGAACTACGTTTCCGCCGCCCGCGACGTGACCCATGTGCACCAGCTGGAGTTACAGCTTCGCAATGCACAGAAGATGGAAGCGCTCGGCACGCTGGCGGGCGGCATCGCCCACGACTTCAACAACATTCTCAGTGCCATCATCGGCTTCACCGAACTCGGACTGCTGGACGCGCCCGAGGGCTCCCCCATCCAGGATCATTTCAGACAGGTGATGAAAGCCGCCCGGCGGGCTGCCGATCTCGTGGCGCAGATCCTGACATTCAGCCGGCGCAACGCCCGCGAGCGCCAGCCGCTGCTACTGGGACCGATCATCGACGAGGCGCTCAAGCTGCTGCGAGGCACGCTGCCGACGACGGTCGAGATCCGCAAAGCCCTTGCGGAGGACATGCCACCCGTCATGGCAGACACCGCCCAGATGCACCAGATCATCATGAACCTGTGCACGAACGCCAGCTACGCCATGCGCGAACACGGCGGTGTGCTGGAAGTCGGTCTCCGCCAGGTCTCGATCGCATCCGTCCGCACCGCCTGGCAATCCGCCCTGAAAGCCGGGGATTATGCAGAACTGACCGTGGCGGATACCGGGCACGGCATGCCCCCCGCGATCATGGCCCGCATCTTCGAACCCTATTTCACCACCAAGCACGGAGGAGACGGCACCGGGCTCGGCCTGGCAACGGTTCACGGGATCGTCTCGCTTTACGAGGGAGCCATCCATGTGGATAGCACCCCGGCAGTCGGGACCCGGTTCACCATCCTGCTCCCGGTCTGCCCCGCTGAGGCCATTATCCCCAGCCTCCCTGGCGAACAGCGCATGCTGCAGCACGGCAACCAGGCGCGCATCCTCGTCGTGGATGATGAGGAGTCGATCGCCAAGATGATCGAGACCACACTGACCTGGATCGGCTACCGGGTCGAGGCATTCACCTCCAGCGTCAAGGCATACGAAGCCTTTAAGGAATCACCCGACCGCTACGATGCCGTGATCACCGATCAGACCATGCCGACCTTGCCAGGATCTGAACTTGCCCGACGCCTCCTTGAGATACGCCCCGGACTCCCGATCATCCTGTGCTCGGGATACAGCGACTCCGTTGATAACGAAGAAGCCAAGGCTCTAGGTATCCGCGAGTACCTTATGAAACCGATCGCCGGACGCGCCCTGGCGGCGGTGCTGCAAAAACACATTCCCCCTGTATCCGATGCAACTGCCTGAAACCGTAAAAGCCAAACTCAAGACGCTACCGGACAAGCCCGGCTGCTACCTGATGCGCGACCGAAACGGACGCATCATCTACGTCGGCAAGGCCGTCTCACTGCGCAAGCGCGTACAGTCCTACTTCCGCGACGCCACACTCAGGAGTGCCTCGCCGAAACTGCGAGGCCTGGTCCGCAGCGTGCACGACATCGACATCATCGTCGTGCATAACGAGGCCGCCGCGCTGCTGACCGAGGGCGAGCTGATCAAGACCTACCGCCCCCGCTACAACGTGGCCTTCAAGGATGACAAGCGCTTCCTGCTGCTGCGGGCGGACCCGCGCAACACGTTCCCCCGTTTCGACCTCGTGCGTATCCGCCGCGAGGACGGGGCGCTCTACTTCGGACCCTACGCCTCGTCGCCCGCCGCCCGCAGCACGCTTGACTTTGTCGAGAAGCATTTCGGCATCCGCAAATGCGCACCCGCGCTGCCGGATGCCTCCACCTACAAGCACTGCATCAACGACATCGTCCGCTTCTGTTCCGCCCCCTGCATCGGCCGCGTCAGCGCCGAGGACTACCGCCGCCGGTTCGACGACGCCTGCGAGTTCCTGCGCGGTCGCCGCCCGGATCTGCTGGCGGAACTGCGCCGCCAGATGCAGGAAGCCTCCGCCGCGCTCGATTTCGAGCGTGCCGCCGGCCTGCGCGACACGCTCCAGATGCTCGACCGTGCCATCCGCCAGCACGCCCGCGTCGCCCCGACCCCGCGCATGCAGCGCGATGCCGCCCTCGAAGGCATCGAGGATCTGCAGGCGCAGCTCGACCTGCCTGCCCTCCCCCGCGTGATCGAGGCCTTCGACATCTCGAACATCTCGGGCACGTTCGCCGTCGCCAGCATGGTCTGCGCGGTGGACGGCATCCCCGCCCCCAACCGATACCGCCGGTTCCGCATCCGCACGGTCAGCGGCAGCAACGATCCGGCCATGATGGCCGAGGTCATCCAGCGCCGCATCCGCGGGCTGCAGGAAAGCGGCTCGCCCTTTCCCGACCTGATCCTGGTCGACGGCGGCATCACCCAGCTCAAGGCTGCACGCGCCTCGCTAGCCGAACGCGGGGCGACGGCCATCCCGACCGCCGGGCTCGCCAAGCGCTACGAGGAGATCGTCACCGGGGAAAAAGCCCCGCCGCTGATGCTGCCACCCGACAGCCCCGCCTTGAAGGTGCTGCGGCGACTGCGCGACGAGGCACACCGCTTCGCCATCACCTACCACCGTGAGCTGCGCAACCGGCGCATCCGCGAGTCCGCGCTTGATGAGATCCCCGGCATCGGCGACAAACGCAAGCAGCTCCTCCTGCAGCATTTCGGCTCCGTCCGCCGCCTCACCACCGCCGCCCCCGAGGACATCGCCGCCCTCCCCGGCATCGGCACCGTCCTAGCCAAGCTCATCCACGACACCCTCGCCGGGAAGAACGAGCATTAGCAGTCCTAAAATGATAAAGCATCAGCAGGTAATGGATTCCAGCACCGTCCGCGACGAAGCCTCCATAATCATTGACTGATTCAACGACATTGATCTTGTTCTTCTGCGTATGGAGAATGGCTGTTTTCGCGGCCTGACTCTGCGGGGACCGAGTGCGATTGCGCGATACCTGTCCGTTACACAGGAGCGCGTGATTGACTCAAGTAGCCCCTATCGATTGTGGTTCTTATGTAGATAAAACGCTATATGTAAGCAACCCCGGAAATGAAGCGAAGCCGGCTCTCCCTTTTCATCCTGAACAGCGAACCGCTGAACCTCCCGTATCGACCCCATTCAACAGAAGTGCGGCCCTCGTTTCCTCGAGAATCTTTCCGAGTATGTTTCTTCCCGTTCCATCACATCCGATACCCCAGAAGAAATCGGAAGGAGAATCCTCGATCAGTATTGCCGTACCGGTCGCCAGGAGTTCCTCAGCGAGAAAGGCGGATTGGTTAAACTTCGCGCTTACGGCGGAGCGCATGACTTCCTCTTTGGCTGTATCCCAATCGGGCCGCCACAGCGCTGCTTGCAAGCCAGCGAAATTCTTGGCTCCACCGGGCCGAAGAAGGGTCCGGACATGCTCTTCGAGTGATGTACCGCGGAATTTCTGCGCTTGATAATAATGCTCAACGGTGTACCACTTCCGGCCATCCAGATAGAAGGCATAGACAAAGAAATTCGAAAGAAATCCGTATCTTTCGGATGGATTATAAAATCGTATCTCCCTGGCGGAACTCATGGTTTCTTCGTCGCATGTCAAGACAGAACCATCTAATCGTTCTTGCGGAAGATGTTGAATTTCCAGGTTTTGTCCTGCCTGCAGAAAACAAGATAAGTCGGGGGTGTCTGGCCATCGGCTGGAAATCCAACTTCTCCCTGTTCGAACGCGCATTCTGCGTCTTTGACATTCGCCGCATAGGTGAACAGACGGAGCAAATCGCTTCTTTTCTGTTCGAACTCTGGTTCTCCATTCCACAAGGGGGCTTTCTGTTCGGCATTCACATATTTTTTGTGAAAGCTCGAATTTGATCCTGCATCCAGATCGCGTATCATGGACTGCAAAACCGTTCTGATCTCGCTTAACTGATGGGATTTGATGGCCGCATCAAGCCGGAGTTCATTGCTCTGAATGGCCGCCTGCATACGCTGGGTGGCTGCAACCATTTCCGCCTGCAACGCGCTCAATTCAGGAGTAATAAGGTCTGCCTCGATCTTGGGTGACTCATTCTCGGACAGTGCGCCAAAGCTCGCGATCAGCGTGTCTAATTCCGGTGCCACTTGTTGGGCAGACGCCTGATCCTTGGCGAGCATGGCTAGATCGGCTATCCGGTTACAGGTCGCGATGACCTCCCTAGTGTAGGCCATTTCCTTTTGGATTGCATTGTCCGCCATCGATTGCAGGGACGAACCCAGAACCGCCATCAGGGAAATCAACAATAACCGTTTGATCATGATTGTGTTCCTCCGAAATCTCGAGCAGCCAATGGTGCACCGTGCGCCATGGACCGCACTTAAGTGTGATAAAGGCTGCCAGAATGAAGCGCGCGTGTCAAGGTCTGTGGCACCCCCCTCGGAGTGCGACCAAGGCACTGGCCAGCAAGATCTGCAAGGCGTGCTATTTCATCATCAAGGAACAGGAGGATTTTGACTTAAAGAAGATGTTCGGATAAACGGGCTGCGGCAGGGACCGGAATTGGGGTTGGTTGATCCACCCCGACTTGTCATCAAGGATGTCCCTGCCACCCACTGGGCCATGGGCGATACCCTGCTCGGCTGACCACCTACATCGAAATCCCGAGCCGAAGCATGACATAGGGACTGTCGGCGAAGTCCAGCCGGCTGTCGGCACTCTCATCCCCAAGGCTGTCCCCCATGAAGTAGCGCCGGTCAAACGCATAACCACCCAGCGCCTGGAGGGAACAATCACGAAATAACCGGATGGCAAACCCCGCCTCCACGCGCTCTTCCGCCGTAATCAACCGATCACTCGCAGATTCACCGGATTTCTCATCCGGCACCACCGCTGCAACCGGAGCCTCCTCGGTAACATCTTCTGAAAGCGTATAGGATCTAGCACTTGACCGGAAAGCCCCCAACAACGCCACACGCTCGGTCACTTCATATCTCACAGCGGCCGCAACCGTGGGCGCCGGAGTCACGCTCACGGTGGCCGTCAACCCGTCACCAGACGTCCAGCGCACCCGCGTGTACGGAAAACCAATCAGGGCTTTCAACTGGTCATTCAGACACCACAAGTACGCCACCCCCGGCAGCGGGGCTTTGCCAAACTGCAAACGATCACTCGCGTAACTCAAATGAAACAGCCAGGCATCCTGCTCACGCGACGGATGCATATAGAAAAGGCTCACCCCGGCATTGACCGCACCGGTCCCGCCCAACGGCGCGTCACTCGCCGATCCCAGCGTAGCGCCGCACCCCGCCGCCTGCCGATCCGCAAGCGTATGGCGATAGTTCACCCCCACCTGAAGGTCATACAAATCTGCCGGCAACATCAGGTCGGTACCCGGAATTGCAGGGGTCTGAGTGTGATGCGTCCGCTCACCCTGGGCTTGTCCCGTGACCCTGTCATCCGCATCGCTCCACAGAGGCGTCTTACCCGAGACCCCGATCTTCGAAATCCCCGGATCATCACCCGACTCAGGATACTTGGTATACTGACCCGCCACGTCAGCCTTCGCACCCGCCGCCACTGGATCAGTGAAATCCGCACCCTCAAAAGGTTCCACGCCAGCAGATACGAACCCGGCAAACCCCGTCAACAACACACCAATGAAAACATTTCTATTCATCAAGATTCACCTCCGTAATTCAACGATGATTGGAATCTCGCCTCTTACAGCTCACGTCTTCTGCATCTTTTCAACCTCGGCGGCGTAGGCGGTCGGGGGGGGCTTCGGCTCCACCACCAGGTCAATGAAGAGACGCCCAGTGGCCAATCCCACTCCCATGACCAGCGCGCGCATGAGTTTCCTTCTCATCATCACTCATCTCCGCTCACAGAACGTCTGGCGTCATGGTGGCGAGCTGGCGAGCCTACCATGCGCGCCGTTGTTGTGCTCTGTCTTCATCTTCCTCATCCACAGAGCTTTGAAAAGGGACTCCTCGAAAAAGCCGCCTGCCCAGATCAACAGGCCGATGAACCCCGGAACGGAGGATTGTGCGTAATTCAGCAGGAGAAAGCCCAGGTCGGAAGCACCCTCTGCACCTCTCACCCATGTGCAGTGCAGACCGTACCATGTCATCCCAGTTGCCACGATGAACGAGAACCAGCCAGTTGCGATTCCAATTATGGACAACCTTTCGGAAGCGTTTTGCCCGTCATGGTGCCGGAGTAAGACGAGTTGCCGCCAGAAATTGACGAGGAGGACGGTGATGCCAAGAATGAGCACCGGCCAGCCAGCCATTGCAGCCCACTGCCCCGGTGATGGGACATGTGACTCCCAAAGGAAGGTCATTTCAGGTGATGCATTTGTCATTCCAATCTCCCTGCACAACGTGTGCCTCTCCCTTTGCCGCGACGAGCGGCAATAGGTGAGCAGGCAATTGTTCGCTAATATTCTGTATTCCTGTCTATGTCGTCTCTCGTTCCTGGTTTCCCGTCTGGCCCAACCGAGAAGATAAACGGAACACCGTCTCTGGTTTGATACTCAAATGGATATCCCCAAGCATCATCGGGAATCGTCGGTCCTGTTGATACCCTGTTATTTCGCTCGCGTGACACCAGTGCTTGAATTCCTTCTTCTTGGGTGGGGTAGCGTCCATGATCCTCAGAGAACCTATCAAGCTGTTGATGAAGGAAAATGATTGAAGATTTGGTCGATAGTTGTCGCGAATGACGAGTATGCACACAGGAAACATGGATGGCTAAAGCAGCAAACAGCACAAGAGCTATCGTAAATGCGATTGCGATTAGAATTAGGGTCTTCTTCATTTCTTACTAGCGAACCTATAGTAGTCTATGTGAGCAATAATGAATCGTGATGCTCTCTTATTGCTCAACGCGGAATGACGGCACCACGGGCAAAGGCACGGGCAAAGGGTCACGTCTCTTCATTCTTCATCCACGGGCAAAGGGTCAACGGGCAAAGGGTCACGTCTCTTCATTCTTCAATTGTTCTTTGCATTGCTCCATTAGCCT
>CAZZBA010000106.1:0-6405 GCA_964652765.1 uncultured Victivallales bacterium
GGCGGATCTGCGGGGCACGCTGAATGCGCAAGGGGCGGTCTTTGCGGTGACGGCGTATTGGAGCACGAACAACAACGCGAATGCGGCGGCCTGGGCGAGTGACAGCGCCAAGGCCAGCGCCGTCGTCGGCACCTTCACGAATGTGGTGGCTTATCCGCTCAGCGTGGAGGCTTCCGCTTTAGCCATCGGAACCAACTATTACGTCACGCTAGTGGCCTCCAACGCGGTCACGAATATCTGGGCGACACCGAACGTATCCTTCACGACGGCCAATGAGTTACCTCCCGTGGTCGGCGTCGCGGGTGGCGCCACGAACGTGGAATACCAGACAGCGACCCTGCGTGGAATCGTCTCGGTATTCAATGGTCTGCTGCAAGATGTGCGCATCTATCTGGGAGACTCCGACGGGGTGTCTGACCCGCTGGCATGGGATACCAATTACGTGTTTAGCGTAGCCTCGCTGGCGCAAGGCGTACCCTTCAGCACCAATCTGACGGGGCTCGTGTCGGGGACTTCCTACGTCTACCGTGTCTATGCGACGAACGATTATGGCGAGGCCTGGTCCGCCCCGGCGGCTTTCACCACGTGGATAGCAGCAAATGGCACCTGGTTGGGCAACTCCGGTAACTGGTCGGATGCCGCCGTCTGGACAAACGGCGTCGTGGCGCAAGGGACAGATCGGACGGCGAGCTTCACCAACGTGAATATAACGGCAAGCAAGGTCGTCACCAATGATGCGGCCCGCGGCATTGGCCACATCGTGTTCACGGATCAGACGACTGTGGACAACAACCTGACCATCGCGGCGGGGGCACCCCTTACGCTGACCGTTTCCAGCAACACACCCACGATCAATGTGACGCAGTCCGGTCGCACGCTCACAATCGCTGCCCAATTGGACGGAACCCAGGGCTTGACCAAGACCGGTCTGGGCAACCTCACGCTTTCGGGCAACAACACCTTCAGCGGCGGCACGGTCTTCAGCACTGGGACGCTTGTCGTGACGGCGGACACCCACCTCGGCGATCCAACCGGCGATGTCACCATCAATGGCGCTGTTACGTTGAGCAGGCCGAACGCCAGCACCTTCACGTTCAACTCTGGCCGCACTTGGACCATCAACGCAGGCGCGTCGCTGACATGGAGTAGCCTCAACGCCGGTCAGAATTTCGACGGAATAATCACCGGATCCGGTTCCGTCATCAATAGCGCTACCACCGGAATAAACTTCAGGAATACCAACAACGATTTTACGGGCACGCTGAATAACGGCTACGAAACCCAGATAGCCAGCATCGGAGATTCGTCAAACGCCATCAATCTCATCGGTAGTAACAGCAGGTTCGTTTGGGTCGCTTCCACCGGCGCGAGAACGCTCGCCAACCGTGTGTTTACCCTCCAAGCCGCCGGCACCGGCAACATTGTCGCCAATGGCGTCACTGCCAGCGACACGCTAACCATCATGCAAAACCTAGCCATCACCGGCGCGGCGGGTGCCCGAGGGTTGACCCTTGACGGTACCAACGCCGGCACCAACACCTTTGCCGGCGCGATTACGAACGGAACGGGCTCGGTGGTCTCCCTTACCAAGTCCGGCGCTGGCAAGTGGATCCTGTCCGGCACGAACACTTACAGCGGCACCACCACCGTTTCGGCCGGTGTGCTTGGAATAGCCAACAGCCGTTCCTTGCCGACCAACACCACTCTGGCGATTAGTTCTGGTAAGGTGGTTGATCTGGCTGATGGCGTGCTTGCCCAGGTCAGTTCGCTTTCCTTGGGCGGCGTGGCTAAGTCCAGCGGCGTATACGGATCCAGCGCAAGTGCGGCGCCGAACACGAATGCCTATTTCACCGGCACGGGGCTTCTCTATGTGGGCGTGAGCCGCCCAGCCATCCAGAATACCTCGGCGGCCAACGTCACGATGACGACCGCCGATCTGCAGGGAGAGCTGGACACGGAAGTCGACACGCTCACGGTGACGGCCTACTGGAGTTCCAACAATAATGCCGACGCATCTGCCTGGCTCGCGGATGGCACGAAAGGCAGTGCCGTTGTCGGCAGCTACACCAATGTGATTGATCAGGCCCTAAGTGTGCAGGCGAACGGATTGACAGCGGGAACGACCTACTACTACACGCTGGTGGCCACGAATGCTAATCTGAGCGTCTGGGCGACGCCGCATGCCAGCTTTACAACGGTCGCGCCCGCGCAACCGGTCGTCGGAACGGCGGGCGGTGCCACGAACAGCGTGGTGGGCGGGGCAACCCTGCGAGGCGTGGTTTCAACCATCAATGGCACGCTCAGTGATGTGCGCATCTACTTCGGCACAACGGATGGCGGGACGACGCCTGGGAGCTGGGGCACCAACTTCGTGTTTGTCGCGGGCGGCATCGCCGAGGGCGTGACCTTCTCGACGAATGTGACCGGGTTGTTCTATGGCCAGCCCTACACCTACCGGGTCTATGCCACGAATGCCTATGGTGATGCGTGGTCGGTAGCGGAAACAAACATATTCAGCCTTATGCCAGGCACGGTCGCCATAACCAACACGGTGGCCACGAATGTCACTGCTACCACAGCGCAATTGCGTGGATTGCTTAATGCCACGCAGTCGGTCTTCACGGTCACGGCCTACTGGAGTACAAATAACAACGCCAATGCGGCGGCCTGGAGTTCTGATAGCAGCAAGAGCAATTCCGTTGTTGGAGCGTATACGAACGTCATGAATGTGCCCTTGAGCGCCTCGGGAATAGGGTTGGTGCCGGGCACGACTTACTATTATGCATTTGTGGCGACAAATGCGTCTACCAACCTCTGGGCGTCTCCCAATCGTAGCTTTACCACGCTGGCGGCTCCACAGCTTACGGCAGTAAGTCCGACCAATGGCGCAACCGAAGTAGCGCTCAATACCCAGTTGGTGGCGACGTTTAATGCGCGGGTCACGCTGCTTGATGGCGGCATCGTCACGGTCACCAATATCACCGATTCAAGCAGTACGGCGATCACCTTGCCGGATGCGCAAGTATCTGTTTCCGGAACGACGAACCTCGTGATTGACATGGCATCTGACTTTGCCGAGGGCAAGACCTTTGCGGTTCTGATCGCGTCGAACACGATCGAAGCCTATGCAGGCGTTGCCGACACGAATATCTGGCAGTTTACGACGGCCACTCCGAGCCTGGTTCCTCCCGAGCTTGTTTCGCTAAGCCCGACGAACAACAGTGCGGGAGTCGACCCTGCGGTCGTGCTCATCGCCACATTCGACAAGGCTATGGCTGCGAATGCCGGCAATATCGCAATCAGCAATCTTAATAGTGGCGCAACGATTGTGATTCCGGTGACGGATGCGCAAGTCTCGTTCTCGGGTGCAGTGATGACGATCAACCCGACAGCATATCTGAATCGGGCGGCGACCTATGCCGTACTAGTTGCGAATGATGTTATTCGCGATACCTATGGCAATGCGTTTGCGGGGATCACGAGCTCAGCGACTTGGCGGTTCACGACGGCGTTACCGACGTCATCATCGGTCGTAAACATACCGACGGTATTCACGCATAACGAGAAAGGAAACTTTGGTGGGGTTCCTGGGGATATGATTACCGGAACAGGAATGAACAACAACACCAATGATCAATACGCGCCGCCTATAACTTACTGGAGTTGGCCGACAAATCACCCTTCGGCCTGGGTGGCTAATAGTACAACCCACTATTGGGATGAGTGGGAATCGCAGGCAGACCTTGATCCAGGCACCAGCATCAATGGGAAAGAAGGATGGGCAATTATTGATCTGGGCAGCTCTGTGAATGGTCTGGGTGGACTCTATATTTGGGCCAATCGTAATAACGCTAATCTCGTGGCAATCTCGGGCAACGTCTATTATGCCACGGCGCCAACGGTAGCACCAACGCATGGTCCGACGACGACGGCTGTGCTGGATTACGATTTTGCTGGGGGGGGCTGGACCAAGCTGAATACGGGAGGTGTTTTGTCGTTCCCGGCTTGGAAGGGGGATAATAAAGCATCACCGATTTCTCTGGGTGGCGTGTCTGCTCGTTATGTTGCCATCGAAGTTACGGCCAGCGGAACGGATACGGCAAGGCTCGGCTTTGCTGAACTAGGTATAACTAGGTACGACCTGACACGCCCGACGATCACGAACCGGAGCCCTGCGCATCTGGCTGAAAATGTCACGCAGACGACAAATATCGTGGTGGAGTTTGATGAGCCAATCGTGGCCAATGCCGGCAACATTTTACTGACGATTGTTGATGGTGGCAGCGGCAGCGTCGTGATTCCGGTGGCGGACGCTCAGGTTACGATTGCCGGTACGTCCATGACGATCCAGCCCGCAGCCAATCTGGCCAGAGGTTGCCAATACGCCGTCCAGATTGCGCCCGGTGCTGTCACCGATAGTTCTGGTAATGGGTTTGCAGGTATAACGGATACAACGACGTGGCGGTTCTCGGTTGAGGGTGACCCGGAGCCTACCGTGTTCCGCTTCCGTTAGGCGGGTTGGGCCGTGGATATCCCACCGGGCTTGTCCCGGTGGTGAATAAAGTTGAAATAGAGGTGGGGGCGGACGTGACGTTGGGGGCAAGGAGAAAAATGAAGGTATTGCTTGCGGTATGTGTATTTATGTTGGTGCAGGTTGCTTGCGCGGAAGAGGCAAAACGGCCGGTCGTCTATGTCGGCTCCTCGCCGGATCAGGTGTATGCGATCATCCATAGTGCCAAGTTACGGGTTGATGCGGTGGCGGTTCTCGGGTCGATGAGCGAACGTGCCCCGGTCACGGAAGCGCAGATCCACGAGGAGATCATGATGAGCCGGGATCGTTTGCCGCAGGGATTGCGGCTGCTCGAAAAGAAGGAAACCGAACGCTTGACGACCCTGCTCTATCTGGGGCAGCGAGTTGATCGCGAAACGGGCAAAGACCTCTTCTCGCGCGGCACGGTCACCATGGTCAAGGAAGAGGGCACCTGGCGTCTCCGCCACGAGACCTGGGAGGATATCCCGAACCCGTTCGTGGAAGAAGAGTAGCAACCAGTTCTCAAAGACCGCCGCCGAGGACGGCGTAGAGGCGGATGCGGCTGGCGAGGCCGGCGAGGCGCAGGGTGATCAGTCCTTGCTGGGCGCTGAACAGGCTGCGCTGGGCGTCGAGTACCCCCAGATACCCCTCCAGTCCTTGCGTATAACGCTGCCGGGTGAGTGTGAGGATCGCTTGCGAGGACTCGACGATGGCCTGCTGGGAGTCGATCTGCTGGTCGATCGTGCCCCGCACGGCGAGCGCATCGGCCACTTCCCGGAAGGCCGTCTGGATCGCTTTCTCATACTGGGCCAGCGCGATCTCGCGGGTGGCATCGCTGACCCGGTAGGCGGCCCAGGTGCGGGCGTCGAAGATCGGCAGCGACAGGCGCGGGACAAAACTCCAGGTGTCGGAACCCGATCCGAATAGACCGGATAGATCCCCGCTGGCGGTGCCGAGTGTGGCGGTCAGCGAGATCCGCGGGAAGAATGCGCTGCGTGCCGCGCCGATGAAGGCATAGGCACCCTGCAACTGGTGTTCCGCCGCCATGATGTCGGGGCGCTGCAGCAGGACCTCCGAAGGCAGTCCGGCGGCCAGTTCGGCGGGGGGCGTCACCGCGCTCAGCCCGTCCGGCAGGAGTGCTTCCGGTACCGGTTCGCCGGCGAGCAGATCAAGCGCGTTGCGGCTCTGGGCGACTTGCTGCCGATAGCGCGCCAGGGCACCCTCGGCGGAATCCACCTGGGTCTTTGCCCGCAGCAGATCCACCTCGGTGGCGATCGCATGGTCATATTGCTGGCGGATCATCTGGTAAAGATCCCGCTGCGTCTCCAGCGTGGATTGCGCCAGTTGCAGTCCCTCGCGGTCGGCCGCCAGGGCGAGATAGGTCCGGGCGGTCTCGGCGATCAGGGCGATCTGAGCGCTGCGGCGGGCCTGCTCGGTGGCCAGGTACGCCTGTAGTGCCTGCTGCTTCAGGCTGCGGATGCGTCCGAAGAAGTCAACCTCCCAGGCGGCGATGCCGAAATCGACATC
This sequence comes from uncultured Victivallales bacterium, assembly GCA_964652765.1. Classification (GTDB taxonomy): domain Bacteria; phylum Verrucomicrobiota; class Kiritimatiellia; order UBA8416; family UBA8416; genus UBA8416. The sequence goes on from CAZZBA010000106.1 coordinate 6,059, forward strand.
GTATTGCGTGGTGGTGCGCGGTTCACCTGGCCGCGTGAGGTCGGTGGCGCTTTGCCGCCGGCTGCCACCGCCGGAAAGCATCAGCGCGGGCATGAGCTCGGCGCGCTGGATGCCATACAGGGCACGCGCCTTTTCCACGTTGAGGGCGGCCAGTCGCAAGTCACGATTGTTGACCAGGGCAGTCTCGATCACCTCCTGTAGCTTTGCGTCCGGGAAAAACGCGGGCCAGGCGATCTCGGAGGCGGTCGGCGCGCCGCCGCTGGTGAGGAACTCCGGCCAGGCCGCGGGCACGGGCGCTGCGGGTCGTTCGTAGTTCGGTGTCATCGCGCATCCGCCCAGGAGCGCGA
>CAZZBA010000106.1:6505-11676 GCA_964652765.1 uncultured Victivallales bacterium
CCTTTTTCCTTCCGAATGTCTTTTCAATCAGGACGTAGAAGAACGGCGAGAAGAGGACCACTAGGATCGTGCCGGTGACCATGCCGCCGAGTACGGCGGTGCCGATCGCGACCATGGCCCCGGCACCCGCGCCGGTGGCGAAGGCCATTGGCAGCACGGCCAGGCCGGTAGTGGTGGAGGTCATGATGATCGGCCGCAGCCGCAGCCGAACCGCCTGAAGGGCGGCCTCGGTCAGGTCCACGCCATGCCTGACCCCGTCCATAGCGAACTGGATGATCAGGATCGCGTTCTTGGTGGCCAGCCCCAGCGTGTTCAGCAGCCCGATCTGGAAATAGACGTCGCTGGAGAGCCCGCGCAGCATCGAGGCTGCAAAGCCGCCGATAAAGCCGAGCGGCAGGATCAGTAGCACGGCGATCGGGACATTCCACTTGCCGTACAGCGCCGCCAGGAACAGGAACACGATCAGGATGGAGAAGGAATACAGCAGGCCGGTCTGGGAAGCAGCCTGCCGCTCCTGGTAGGAGAGCCCCGTCCAGTCGAACCCGAATCCAGGCGGTAGTCTGGCCGTGAGTTCCTCCATGGCCTGCATTGCCTCGCCGGAACTGCGGCCCGGCGCGGCCTCGCCCCAGATGTTCATGGACGGGAAGCCGTTGAACCGTTCCAGTTTCGGCGAGCCGCTGGTCCAGCGTCCGGTGGAGAACGCCGAGAACGGTACCATCTTGCCGCTGCTGCCGCAGACATACAGTCGGTCGAGATCCTTCGGCAGCATCCGGTAGGGGGCATCCGCCTGCACGAAGACACGCTTGACGCGGCCGGCGTGGATGAAGTCGTTGACGTAGGCACTGCCGAAGGTGGCGGAGATCGTATGGTGGATCGAGTTGATCGGCACCCCCAGGGCGCCAGCCTTGGGCCAGTCGATGTCCACGCGGTATTCCGGCACATCCTCCATGCCGTTGGGGCGGACCTTGACCAACCGCGGATCCTGCGCGGCCATCCCGAGCAATTGATTGCGGGCCGCCATCAGGGCGGCATGCCCGTTGCCGCCGCGATCGACGAGCTGGAAGTCGAACCCGTTGGCACTGCCTAGTTCGGAGACCGGCGGCGGGGCGAAGGCAAAGACCATGCCTTCGCGGATAGAGGCGAAACGGGCCATGGCACGGCCGGCCACCGCCTTGACCCGCAGGTCGGCACGGTCGCGTTTTTTCCATTCCTTCAGTTTCACAAACAGCATGCCGTTGTTCTGAGCCCGCCCGGCAAAGCCCATGCCGGCAATCGTCATGCAGGAATCGACCGCCTCGGTTTCGTTCTCCAGGTAATACTGCTGGACCTCGTTGGCCACGGCCCGGGTCTGCTCCAGTGTCGTCCCCGTCGGCATGGCGATCTGCGTGAACAATATTCCTTGGTCCTCGTCCGGCAGGTAGCTGGTCGGCATGCGGGCAAAGAGGTAGCCCAGCCCGGCGACGATCAGGATATAGATGACCACGAACCGAACCTTGCGGGCCAGTGCATGCCCGAGGAGGGCGACAAAACCGTCGCGGAAACGGCTGAAGCCGCGGTCGAAGGCCAGGAAGAACGGACGCAGGAACCAGATCGCGCCTTCAGCTGCCTCATGGCCCTTGGCGACCGGTTTGAGAATGCCCGCGCAAAGCACGGGGGTCAGCACCAGCGCCACGACCACGGAGAGCAGCATGCTGGTGACGATCGTGACGGAGAATTGGCGGTAGATGATGCCGGTGGAACCGCTGAAGAAGGCCATCGGACCGAACAGCGCGGACATCACCAGGAAGATGCCGATCAGCGCGCTGGTGACCTGCTCCATCGATTTGGCGGTGGCGTCCCGCGGCGAGAGCCCCTCTTCGCTCATCAACCGTTCAACGTTCTCCACCACCACGATCGCATCGTCCACCAGCAGTCCGATGGAGATCACCATGGCGAACATCGTCAACATGTTGATCGAGAAGCCGAAGGCCGCCAGTGCCGCGCAGGTGCCCAGCAGGACGACCGGTACGGCAATGGTCGGGATCAGCGTGGCTCGGATGTTGCCCATGAACAGCCACATCACCAGGAAGACCAGCACGATGGCCTCGATCAGCGATTTGACCGCCTCGCCGATCGCCACGCGCACAAACGGCGTGGTGTCGTAGGGATAGATCACCTTGATGCCGGGCGGGAAGAAATCACTCATCTCGCGCAACTTTGCCCGGACCCCCTCGGCGGTATTGAGTGCATTCGCGCCCGGCGCCTGGCGGATCGCCAGGACGGCGGCGGCCTGTCCGTTGTAGCGGGCATCGATGTCATAAGACTCCGCGCCCAGCTCGGTGCGCCCGACATCGCGGATGAGGATGCTCGAGCCGTCCGGGTTTATACGGATGGGGATCGCGGCGAATTCCTCGGGCGTCTGCAGGAGGTTCTGGACAACGATCGACGCGTTCAACTGCTGGCCGTCGATGGCGGGAATCGCGCCGAACTGGCCGGCGGAGATCTCGACATTGTAGGCGCGCAGGGCCGCGATCACATCGGCGATGGTCAGGTTGTAGGTGGTGAGCTTGTCGGGATTCAGCCAGACGCGCATCGCGTACTGGGAACCGAAGTTCTGGACCTCGCCGACGCCCGGGACACGGGCCAGGACTTTTTCGAGGTTCGATTGCGCGTAGTCGCGCAAGTCGTCGCCAGTCATGCTGCCGTCCTCGGACACCAGTCCGGCCAGGATCAGGTAGTTGCGCGTCGATTTGCTGACCTGTACGCCTGAGCGCTGCACGGCTTCCGGCAGGTTGGCCATGGCGAGCTGCAGCTTGTTCTGCACTTTCGCCCAGGCCAGATCGGGATCCGTCCCAGGCTTGAAAGTCAGCTCGATGCGGGAACTGCCCGAGGCGTCGCTCATGCCGGAGAGATACAGCATGTCGTCGAACCCGGTCATCTTCTGCTCGATGATCTGGGTGACGCTGTTCTCCACCGTCTGGGCGGATGCACCCGGGTAGAAGGTCGTGATGGCGATGGCCGGCGGGGCGATGGGGGGGTATTGGGAGATCGGCAGGTTGTAGATCGCCAGCGCGCCCAGGATCATGATGAAGATGGCGATCACCCAGGCGAACACCGGACGGTCCAGGAAGAATTTCGAAAGCATGGCGGCTCCTTTAGTGTGATTGCGTGGCAGGTGTATCGGATCGGGCGGCGGGGGCTTCTGATTTTGATGCCGTGATTTCGACGGCCTTGACCGCGATGCCTGGACGCAGGCGCTGTATCCCTTCCAGGATCACCCGGTCGCCAGCGGCCAGGCCGCTGGTGATATGCCATTGGTTCCCGATGGCCTGGTCAACCTCGAGCATGCGGACATCGGCCTTGCCGTCCGCCGTCACCACCCAGGAGAAGGGTTGGCCCTTCGGGTTGCGGTTGACGCTCTGCTGCGGTACCAGGATCGCCTGGCGGCGGACCCCCTCTTTCAGGATCGCCCGCAGGAACATTCCAGGAAGCAGGGCATTTTCCGGATTCGGCACCACGATCCGCAGCACCACGGAGGCGGTCGATGGGTCCACCGCGACGTCGCGAAACGCCAGCGTGCCCTCGTGCGGGAAGGGGATGCCGTCCTCCTGCAGGATCGTGACCGTCGCCAGATCCGTGCCCTCTTCCGACAGCCGTCCATCAGCGAGCCGCCGCTTGAGGCGTAGCAGTTCCGCGGTGGACTGCGTGACGTCCAGGTAGATCGGATCCAGTTGCCGGATCGTCGCCAGCGGGATCGGCTGGTAAGCTGTCACCAGAGCCCCCTCGGTCACGGCCGAGCGGCCGATCCGGCCCGCCACCGGCGCATGGATCGGCGTGTACGACAGGTTGATCTGCGCGCTGGCCAGGGCGGCCTTGCCAGCTTCCCGTTGCGCCTCGGCCTGTTTCAACGCCGCCAGTGCGTCGTCGTAATCCTGCTGGCCGACCGCCCGGGTTGTGACAAGGTCCTTCATGCGCGCCTCACGCGAGCGCAGCGCCGGGAGGCTGGCTTCAGCCATGGCGACGGCGGCCTTGGCCTGATCGACCGCCGCCTGATACGGTGCCGGATCGATCTGGTATAACCGGTCGCCGACCTTGACATCGGCACCTTCCTCGAAAACACGTTCCAGGATCAGGCCGTTGACCTGCGGACGGATCTGCGCCTCACGGAAGGCGCTCGTGCGGCCGGGCAGTACGGTCGTCAGCTCCAGTGGCTGTTCCGAGACCGTGAAGAATCCGACTTCCGGTGGTCCCATTTCCTGAGGACCCCGCGCCCCGTGCCGCCCGCAGCCGGTCAGCACCAGGCCGACGCCGAGCGCGGCGGCTATAACGATGAAACCAAGGTTCTTCTGTTGATCCTGCATCATGCACCCACCTTTTTATCCAGTTGTCGTTTCAAAAACCGGTTCACAATCGTGTCGCGCGTCTGTTCGCGCGAAAGCCCCGCGTCCGTATGCGATGACCAGTAGAGGATGAAGGCGTTGATCATGCCGTCGAACGCCAGGGCCTGGTAGAGCGCGGGCTCAGGGTCGAACTCGCCGGATTGAATCCCGCGCTCGACGATCCCGACCAGGCATTTCAGGTATTGGTCGAACATCGTCTTGGATTTCTTCGGCAGGGCTCCGGACGGATGCCAGCGGGCACCGGATGACTGCTCCAGCACCATGCGGAAAAGCCCGCGGTGCCGCTCCATCAAATCCAGGCGCAGGTCAACCATCGAACGTAATGCCTCGGGCGGCGAATCCAGCGGCAGCACCCGTTGCTCCACCTCGGACAGGAATGCCTCCCCGATGGTGTCGATCAGTTCGGCATACAGCGCGTCCTTGTTGGCAAAAAAATTATACAGCGTCCCGACCGAGAACTCCGCTTCGCGGGCGATCAGTTCCATCGTTGTCGCATGGAAACCGCGTTCGGCGAAAACCCTCTCCGCCGCCGCCAGTATCTCGCGACGGTGACGGGCCCGCTCACGCGCCTTGCGACCCGCAGGCCCCTCTTCAACCGTGTTTTCCTGTTCGTTCATAAATATATATTCAATAATTGAATCTTTGTTCAAATTATCAGCAGTAAGCGTCGCCGTCAAGTGGATAATAGGAAATTCCAGTCTATGATCTGAAGGTTACTGATACAGGGATGCCTGGATTTCCTTGTTGACGACGAGTGCGTCGGGGACGCCAGCGATGGCGATGATCTTGTCG
>CAZZBA010000107.1:0-11637 GCA_964652765.1 uncultured Victivallales bacterium
CTCTTGCTGTCAATGTCTATTGTACAGGTCTGACCCTGCGATTTTGTTATCCTTTGATCGCGCCTTCGGTGAGTCCTTTGGTGAAGAGCTTCATTGTAAACATGAAGAGTATAATAATTGGAATACTTGCCAGCGCGTAACCCGCCATAAGGGGGCCCCAGAGCTTGATGTATTCGCCGTTTATCCTGAGAAGCTGCACCATGACGGGAAGTTTGCCATGGTCGCGGATGACGATAAGAGGCATCACGAAGTCGTTCCACTGTGAAATGAAGTTCATGACGCCTACCGTACCCAGGATCGGCCCTGCAAGCGGAAGAACAATGATTCTCATCTGCTGGAAATGGTTTGCGCCGTCTATTTCAGCCGCCTCGAAAAGATCCTGCGGAATATCTTCAACAAAAGACCTCAGCACGAAGATCGCAAAAATCTGCCCGGCGGACGTCCCGACTATTATCAGACAGCTAAGCGTGTTCAGGAGGTTCATGTCGTTGAGGAGGTTGAATAGCGGAATCAGATTGGCTATCGCCGGCATCATCATCATGATCAGGATCGCGTTCCAGATGAACGTCGACATCGGCATCTTGTACCTCGCGAAGAAATAGGCCGCGCAGAGGGCAACGAAGAGGGTGCAAATCGTACCGGTTATTGAAATGACCATACTGTTCGCCAGGCACGGGGTAATCATGCTATATGCGACCGCCCAGTTCTCCCAGTGCAGCGGCTGGGTCAGCGTCGCCGGGTTCAAATAGAACTGTGTATTGTCCTTGATGCTTACAATCACCATCAGATACATCGGAAGGAGCGCCATTCCGAGGACGCCAAGAATAGTAAGATGCTTAACTCCTCTCAGCAGGAGATCCTTTGCTTTTCCCATTGCACCGAACGTTTCTTCCGGTGCCGGCACCGTTCTGCGGCCCTGGAATAACTCCATGAACCTCCCGAAATACCTTACCATGCTGGAGTATGGCAGTGATGCAACGAGCAAGGCGATTCCTACCGCCTTGAAATGCCCGCTCCAGATGATGGCTATCGATGTGGCGAAAGCGGTCCCCTGGAATGCCTTTTTCTGCCATGCCTTCATGTCGTTCCATGATGTAAGGACGTTGCTCATCTTCTGCATGCTCATGACGATTATCGTGAGGAGGATACCGACGGCGCAGGCGAATCCCATGTCCTGATCGATGAACGCCTTTCTCAGCATGAAGAGGGCCGGCACGGTGGCGTTTCCGCCGGGACCTCCTTCCATTCCTGCAAGGGCAAGGATCATTCCGGCATCCTTGATGGTGTCGATTATGACAAATACCAGAAGGAGTTTTATCGAAGATGTGATGAGCGGCAGTTCTATTCTCGCAAACCTCGTCCACCAGCCGACGCCGTCCACATCACCAGCCTCGTAGACGTCCTTGGGAATGCTCTGCAGCTTCGCAAGGTATGTCAGCACCGCAAAGGATCCAACCCACGGGAATCCCCAGATAATGCATGCGGACACGATCAGGTTCGGATCCCCGAGCCAGGCCGGCGCATTGCCTTCGACAAATATGCCTCCCCAGTTGAAGGTCTGGTCCAGCCACATAAGCGCGTCGAACAGTCCTGTTGAAAAAAGGAACTTGTTTAGATATCCCGATGTCGCCTCAAAGAAGAAGGAGCGCCATACCAGAACCACGATCAGGCCCGGAATGACCATCGGTATGACGAAAAGCATCCTGTAGGCAAGCTGCATGAACTCGCTGCGGCACCTGTGTATGCAGACGGCGACCGCGAGGGCCGGGATCATCTTGATGACATTGAATATTCCGAGGGTGAAAGCCAGCTCGAAGGAGCGCCAGAAATCGGAATTCCTCAGGAGCTTCGAATAATTCTGGAACCCTACGAACTCCGAGATGTCTGCACCATTCCAGCGGAAAAAGCTGTGGAAGACGCCGCTCAAAGCCGGATAATACTGGAAGAGGCAAATAAGCATTATCGTAGGCAGGACGAAGAGATACATCTCCCAGTGGTGGGGAACCTGCCTCCATTTTATTTTCTTGCCTGCCATAACAACCTTCAGTTGAGATCTGGATTACTTCTCGCCTTTTACTCTTTCCTTCACCTTCTCCATCACGTCCATGCTGTACTCATATGGCCCATTATCCTTTGTAGAGGGAGGGCCGTCCTTTGCATACTTCATCTGAGTTGAAAACCGGATTTCGTGGAAAACCTGCCGGTCCCTGGTCTGCGTCCTGTACTTTATCCAGCATGAATTCGCATCCTCCGAGTCTTTACCGGCAAGCATCGCCTGCGAACGGAATCCGGCAAGGAACCTCTCGTTTGAAGGGATGACCCTGTTCCTGTCTTTCATCTGCTCCATGAAATCGTCATATCCCTTTATCTTGTAAAACGCTTCATACTGTTCTGCAAGCTGCTCGAAAGTAAACTTCGGATTGACCTGGTACATGGACATCAGCTGCAGCCATTTGATCCAGGTTTCACCTCCGAGGTTCGGCTCGAAACAGCCATAGACTCCTTCAAAGCAAGGCTTGAAATCCCTGAGAAACGGATCCATCTCCGTATTCAAGACCGAAGGAATCCAGCCTATTGTCCTGTTCAGCTTCTCGTTGTTCTCTTTTGAAGCCATGAACATAAGGAAGTCCAGCGCAACTTCCGGATGCTTGCTTGTCCTGGCGACGGAATAGTTGAAACCGACAAACGGGTTCTCATATCTCGGCCCGGCCACAACATCACCATATACCGGATCGTCCTTGGTCGGCATCGGAAAATCCATTATTCCCAGCGTAAAACTGCCCTTGGTCTGCTCCTGGAGACTCATCGCGTCCCAGGTTCCGGTTGACATGAACACGGCACGCTTCTGTGCAAACAGAAGAACGCCTTCATCACGGGAAAGACCAGTGAACCCGGGCTGGCAGAAGTCGGATATCTCCCTGATCATCTGGAACTTCGCGGCTATCGGCCTGTCCTTGAAGCTGATCATGCCGGCCTTTACCGCTATGAAGAGCTCGTCATTGCCGACAAAGCCGTCGCGATTCAGGTCGGCCTTGTCCTTGAGGCTGTATGTCATAATATTGCAGAGGCTCCATTCCCACATGCCGAAATGGTATTGAGAACCAACCACAGGTATGTACTTGTTTCCGTTCTCATCGGTCATCTTGGATATTTTTCTGCATGTGTCGAAGAATTCCCTGTAGTTCTTCGGAGGATTCCTGGAACCGGTAAGCTTCTCCAGGAGATCGGAATTGCAGAACACCCTGACAGCAAAACTTGACAGCGGGATCATCATGTACTCCTGGAGTTCGTTCACATAACCTGCGGCCATTCCGTCCTTGAAAGTATTCCGGAGGGGGGTTTCCGCGAAGTCATTGTTCCTGTTGTAAGGGTTTGGCTTGTTCACGTACGGGGTCAGGACATAGCAGTAGCGGTTGTAGTAGGCTATCAGGACCTGGTAGGGAAGCTTTCCCATCTCTATGAGATCCGGAGCCGTCCCGCTCATTATCTGTGTACTTAACCACTGTCCGTAGGTTCCTTCCGGTATCGCCTCCTGTATCACTCTCACGTTAGGGTGAAGCTTCTGATACTCCTGCGCCATCATGTTTATGCCGTCCCGCACTCCGGCCTCAAGCTGCCAATGACATAATCTTAAAGTAATCGTCCCCGGCGGCTCCTCTGCATAGCGGTAGAATGCCACGGAGACGAGAGCCCATGCATACACGACCATAATGATGATCAGTGAATGGTATTTCTTCAGGAATTCAATGATGGTTTTCAACTCTTAATCTTGCCTCCAGCGCATCCATCCGCTCCAGCGCCTTTCTTGCCCCGAAGTTCCTTTTCTCCATCGGATACTCCTGCATCATGAGCCTGTAATATTTCCTGGCTGTATCAAAATCTCCGACTTCAAATTCGGCGACTGATGCAATTTCCCAGTAGGCCGAGGAGTTTTCCATATTCGGGTTCCTGGGATCTACCTCCATCTTTTCAAGCTGTTTCAGCAGCGCATCAAGCATCTCCTGCTTCTGCTCAAGTATTTCACAGGCCTTCGCGTAAAGGCCCCAGGCGCTGCTGATGAACGGTGAATCCGGGTGCTTTATGATGAACTCGTCCAACCTTGTTTTTGCAAATTCCGCATCCTCTTTGGTGAACATCGCCAGATATGTGCCGATCATGTATATGAACGCCTCATGTCCGGCTGTATGCCCCGAATACTTGTCGTAGATTTCCTGATACCCTTTCCTGACATCAGGATAATCAGGGGTGGTTCCGGAAGGTACAATATGTCTCATCCTGACCAGCGCCAGCATGCTCCAGGCCACATACTCACTATCGGGCGACTTCGCAATGATCTCCTTGAAATAGAGGGTGGCGGCATCCTTGTCGCCATAGGGAAGCTGCTTCAGCCATTGGGTACAGGCAAGGCCGTAAAGCGCCTGTATCCGGTGCTCGGAATTGTCAGGAGACCCATCAACTGCCTTCTGGAATTTAAGTATAGCCTGGTTGTACTCGCCCATCCGAAAATCAAGCCATGCGGCTTCAATTTCATCGAATGGCCTTCCGGCCTTTGACTTCGTTTTTCCAGCAGTAATAAAAACCACGCCGAGGGCAGCGGTTATCAGAACAACGATTATCACGAAATTTTTGAACGACCTTGGCATATGTAATACCCTGCTACCTTCCCCCTCTTGCTGTCAATGTCTATTGTACAGGTCTGACCCTGTGATCCTCCTCCAGTTGAGAATCCACCTCACATTTTCCTACTTTGCCATAAATATATCCGCTATGCAAAGTACACAATTCAGCCATTCGAGTAGATAATTCGGACATGCCTACGGGGGGGGAGGGAGACGGCAGGGCGGCCAAGGGACAGGCGGCCAAGGGACAGGCCATTGGTTCATTCTCGGACGGCGTGGAATCCGTCCCTCCAGGGAATGCATGTAGTTTCGCCTTGGTATTGACACCCGCCTTGACCTCGATCGGGATGATCTGCTCGCCGACAGCAAGCAGGAACTCGATTTCCGCAGTCGTTCCGCGCCAGGTGAACACAGGCCCGCGGCCGGCGCAGAGCAATTCGTTCAGCACGGCGTTTTCCGCCAGGAAACCCTTGAGCTGGCCGAAATCATAACGATAGATCACGGAATGAATATATGCGGGGCGGTCAAGACCTAACTACTCGTGCTGCGGGTAAGTGGGGCGGTCAAGAATGGTCAAAACGGTGAACGATAACGGCGACCGAAAAGGTCTGCAGTCTGCAGTCCCGAATCGTTACCGTCCTGCGTGACGGAATTCTTCAGGCGTCTGGCCAAAGGCGCGCCGGAAGGTGCGGTGGAGGTTGGCTATAAGAGGTCAGTCAAACAGCTTCTCCAGCTTCTGCCGCGACTCCGCTCCCGCCTTCTCGAAATACGAATCGGCATTCGAGACACGGCCTAGAGACTCCAGATAGACCCCGGCCATGGCCTGTGCATCACCGCTGGCCGGCTTCAATTTGGCCACCAGTAGCGCCAACGTTCCATGATCAACACCTGTCAGATCATTGAATTTCAGAGTTCCCTCCTGCCCGTTTTCCGCCCTGAACGTCAGGGATCCATCCGGGTTTGCCGCCGTCAACAGCACTCTCTGGCTTGTCACCGACAGACTGATCGGCAGCGGGTCGAGCATCCCGTCCGCACTCAGCTTCACCAGAGTGTTGAGCAACGCCCTATTCAGCGTGACCAGGCGCTCCGGCGCCAGCGTGCGCGCCTCGCGCGACGGCTGCACAGGGGCCTCCGGCGGCGGCGTACCTCGATAAGCGGCACTCGCGAAATAGGATGCGGTTTTCCGGGCGCCACTGCCGGCCGTCGAGGTGGATGCGGCCGCCGCCGGCTGCGCGTAATCCGCACCCGTGATCAGCAGTTGCCGTTTAGGGAGACTGAGCAGCAGGAGTGCAACATGGGAGTAAACCTGCCTGTCCAGACTTATGCTGCACGTCGAGTTCCGATCGAGGCCGAACGGCTGCTCCACAAGGCCTTTGCCGTCGTGTGTTTCCGAGAGGATGATCCAGGTTTTTGAATAGTCCAGAAAGTCGCGGAAATCTTTCTCGTCCGCGCGTGAGGCGCCGAGGACTCCGAAGAAGGCATGCATTACTGAGGAAGCATGGCCATCCCACAGGGTTTTCGGACTGCGGGCGCAGCATGTTGCCATATGCATGCCGAGATAGTTCCACGAGGTGTTGTCTTTGTTGCCGATATAGTGGGCAAGTGCGCCCATGCCGACGGGGGCATTGTGACCGCCTCCGCGGGAACCTGTGCGGTAAGGGGAAGTCGGCTCCGGGAGGATTTCCTCAGCGACTACGAGCCTGCGGCTTTTGTCCAGATCGTACATATGGAGCGTAGCCGCATTCTTTTCAAGCCAGGGGAATTCTTTTGGAGATACAATCTCCATATTCCATCCGCCCCCGGTCTGTGTCCATTTCTCTACTTTATAGGGACCTGCGTCCTTGAGCAGGACTGGCGAGATGAATCCTATGCCTCGCTTGCTTTTGGAAAGATCGGGGTTATCCACGTGTATTTGCACGGACCCCCATGCATCAAATCCGTAGGCAATAGCTCCGTCCGCATTACCTCCGGCGGTTTTCAGGAATGCCTGGTGAGTCCGTTCGTAGGCCTTCTGGGAGTAAGGCAGGCCTGTGGCCTTGAAGATGCTCTGCGCCAGCATGGCAAGGCCACCCGGGGCGGCCATCGAACCGTATCCTTTCGGACCGCCTTCAGCCACGCGCCGTTCAATGGCCGGGAACGGACGGTGCGAGAATCCACCGCTCTTCCAGTCCTGGGCTGTCTCGTAGCAGTCCACCAGGGCCTCTACCGCTGGCATAACACCCTTGTCCTTGAAGGCGTTGTAATACTCTCCAAGGAATATACCGTTATATCCCCACATCCATGTGCACATGCTTCCGTCCATCGGATTGGCAATGCTTTTCATCAGGCCTTCAGCCTTGCTTTTTACCAGCGGGATAGCCCGTTTGTCGCCGGATGCCCAGAGGGCGAGAACAGCCTGTATCTCGTCCGGGCGTCCGTCCAGTTTCTCCTCGAGCAAAAAGTCGCAGAGGTCTTTCAGGAGTTTATCGGACCGGGGGCAGTTCCAAGGGTACGTTGGAGCAAATCGGCCAACAGGCTTCAGCTGAATGCTGACGGTTGTCCTCTTGCTCTTGTCGCCGCCCTGCAAAACAGCAAGATCGAGCTTTCCATCTTTCCCCTGGCTGTCTTCGATAGCCAGCGCAAGCTCGAAGGGTGCGCCTGCCCAGCCTGAGGCATTCGCCGCCTTGCGGTGGAAGCCGTGCTCATCCTTGAAGTCCTTCCCGTTAGCGCCGACAATCATGTCGCCCTTGTTTATCTTGCCTTTGGCCGGTGACATGGCGTCCTGGAACACGAACATGACCTTGAATGCCTTGGGATTCGCCGGCTCCATCATTGCCCTGATGCCGGTAGGTCCCAGATTCATCAGAAACGTGAAGTCAGGACTGTCATCATTTACAGGCTGGTCAAGCGGATGCTCCATTTTACGTGACCACGGCAACTGCTTGCCGTCAGCGCTGGCGCCAAGATGAATGGCGGACGCTTCCTGACAAATGAATAGCCCTAAGATACCAGCCGCAAAACGTATGCCCCAAGATGCTCTATACACAATAGCCCTCCTTACAAGCTGAACCTTCAAAACATGCTATATTCCCAGAAATACAATCACAATGCAAAGTACACTTTTCCGACATCCGGGCAAACAATTCGGACATGACTCCGGGGGAAGACCGCAGACTGCAGGCTGGACTCTAAATACTTTGCTATTGCATCCTCCTCCTTCACGCATGCGCAAACGTGTCAACCAGGCTGCGCACGACCAGGTGATTCCGTAACGATTCTCCAGATACCTCTTTCGCCGGCGTCATACGTACATTCATCGGGGCTCCGGGGCGCAGATGAAAGAAGTTGTCCGAGCATCTGGCATCGATTTCTTCCAGTTCCAGCCACACCCAGAGCGCCGGGCGCCGGGTTGTCAGCGTCACATCGAAGGCACCATCAGCCGCCGGGGCGATCCTGGTTTCAATGTCCGGGTCAAGGCTGAGATCGAGATGTTTAGGCCGGGGGGCTTCTGTTTGATGGTACCTGACCGGACGGGCGAAGAAGACCAGGTTGCGCGATACCGGCTGCCCGGGTGCCTCCAGCTCCAGCCACACCAGCAGCCCGCGCTTCTCGTGCGCCGCGGTCAGGTCGTGCAGATCCAGCGTATCGACCCGACGGTTTTCCCCCGGCGCGGCCTCGACCTCGTGCGTACCTTCACGCAGCACATTGCCGTCGATATCGGTGACCACCCAGCCGACGATTCCCATCACGGGTTCTCGCAGATCACTGGTGACGTGGATCTCCACCGTTCCTTTTTCCACATCCTCGACGCCGCTGACCATCAGCGGGGCAAAGAAGTGCCTGGCCATGTAATGCAGCGCCTTCCAGCGGCCGTAGTAGTCGATCGAGCTCCAGCTTGCCACCGGCCAGCAGTCGTTGATCTGCCAGTAGAGCGTGCCCATGCCCCGCGGCATCATGCGCCGCCAGTGCTCGCAGGCATACTTGATCGACATGCCCTGCAGGATCTGCGACAGCCAAAGGGTGCTTTCAAAGGAGTCCGGCGCCAGGAACCACCCCAGCAGATACTCGATAATCCGGACATTGCCGAACGAGCGCTGGTGGTACTCCATGATGTAGGACGAAATATTGCGATCTTTGGCTTCGGTATAGCTGTAGACCGTTTTCGGTTCGGGAAGCGACTGGAAGCCGAACTCGCTGTTGAAGCGGTGCTCGCAGGTGCGATACCACTCGAAGGGTTCGCGTTTGTTCCACACCTCCCATAGATGCGCATCGCCGCAAGTGGGGTCGTTGAAATTGGATCGATCGCCCCGCGGGGTATGCGGACTGCTGGGCCAGTAGTCGATCCCAGGATGCAGATCCTCGACGACTTTTCGCAGCAGGACATCATAGACGGGACAATAATCCTTCCAGGTCTGGAACATCGGCCTTTCTGCCACCTCTTTCACCGATCCCCACTCCTGCTCGTTGTTGCCGCACCAGAGCGCGATGCAGGGGTGGTGCCGCAGGCGCTTGACCTGGCCGATGGCTTCGGCTTCGATGTTCTTGCGGTATTCAGGGTCCTCGGAAGGATGATAGCCCATGTGACCAAACATGAAATCGTGCCAGACGCAGATCCCCAGTTCGTTACAGGCACCATAGAACGCGTCGTCCTCGTAGATACCCCCACCCCAGAGACGGATCATATTCATGTTGGCGGCAGCGGCATCACTAATCAGGGTCCTATAGCGCGCCTCTGTCAGGCGCGGTTTAATTGCATCGGCTGGAATCCAGTTGGCACCCTTCGCAAAGAACGGCACGCCATTGACCACAAACTGGAAGGATTCCCCCCACTGGTCCGGATGGCGGTCCAGGCGAATGGTTCGCAGGCCGATGCGTTTCGTGACAGTATCGATCACCTGGCCCTGCAGGTCGAGCACGTCAACGGTTACCTCATAAAGCGGCTGGTCGCCAAGGTTGTTCGGCCACCAGAGGCGGGGATCCGCGATGGTGAAGTCGAGTCGCGATCGGCCTGCATGTGGTGGCTTACGTGCTTCCGCAACGAGCTGCCCATAAATCGACACCGTGGCGCGAACAGTCAGTTCAGCGGGCGTGACGGCTTCAAGGGCCACATCGATTCCTAACCCAACGTCATCCACGCTCTGGCGAGCGTGGCTACAGGAGACGTCATCCACGCTCTGGCGAGCGTGGCTACGGGAGATGTAGCCACCGTCGCCAGACGGTGGATTAGCCGGACCATGCCTCTGCACAATCGCGATGTCGCCGAGCCTCGCTGTATTGAACGCCACAATGCCGATGTCACGCCAGATACCGCAGGTACCCGTCTTGATTCCCCAGTCCCAACCAAAGTTGCATTGCTCCTTGCGGAGAAAGACCGCCCGGGTCGTCATCACCTTGTTGACCTCATACTCCCTGCCCCAGTGCGCCTTATATTTCTCATTGCAGTATTTCACCGGTGAAGCGAAGGTCACCCGGATACGGTTCTCGCCGGCAGAAAGCGCGTCCTTGATGTCGAACTCATAGGTACGGAACATGTTGTCGGTATGCGCCACAGCCCTGTCGTTGATCGCCAGGGTCGCCAGGGTATCAAGGCCTTCGCACCGAAGCAGAACCCGGTCATGCTTCAGCAGTTCCGCCGGGACATTGAACGTACGCTGGAATGACCACTCGCTCTCCGCAATCCACAACAACGACGCTTCGTTGTCGCGGTAGAACGGATCGGGGATCTGGCCGTTCTCCAGCAGATTCCAATAGATATCTCCCGGAACCGTTGCCGTGCCGGCTTCCACACCGTTCTCTCGTTGGTATTGCCATGTCCCGTTAAGTGTTAGCGTTTCCATTCTTGCACCTTTCTTTGCCTTCCATTCCGGCAAGGGTCAATCCTTATTCTTTGTCTTCCATCCCGGCAAGGGGGCCGACATCCGTTGCCTCGAGAACTATACCTCTCTCCTGTTTTCCGGTATACTCAAATGCAGCGGAGCTTTCCTGCAGTCCCTCGCGCGGGGAGATACCAAGAACGCCCTGGTAGATATTGCCCTGCCATGTCCACTCCTCCGGCTCCTGGTCTTTCACGAATGTGATCAACCCGTAGCGGGCCTCCTTTTCCTGGTAGAAGATATTGCCGGCAATGGTGCAGGCCCGGGGTACCGCGCCGTCAGGATACCTGGAATGGTTGATGCCTATATTGAAGGCGCGGTCACAGTTGACGAAGGTGTTGTGCGCCACGAGTGCCCGCTCGACACGGCCGTAGAAACCGTCCACCGTCCCATTCATCATGGCAAGTCCCGACCCGCCAAGGCGGTCAAAGCAGTTGTTGACCACAACCTGGTCTTCTCCCTGCAGGCGCACACCGCCACTCCCGCCAAGAAACCAGTTGCCGGTGACCACGTTGCGATGACCATGCCGCAGGACCAGTTCGCCGCGACTATTGGAGAACGTGTTGCCTCGAAGCAGATTGCCGTTTGATTTGACGGAGACTATTTCCGATTCGCCATCGCAGCGTTCAAACAAGTTGCACTCGACCACGTTCCCGGTATCGCCATCCTTGGGATCCTTGGGGTTCCCCTGGGTAATAAGCTGAATCGTCTCGTACCCGTTGCCGTTCTTTCCCTTGGGAATATCCCGGAAATGGTTGTGATGGATGTGGTGGGATTCCTTATTGTTGGTTACTTCGATACGCATCAACTGGCAACCTTTATCCTTCTCGCGGTTGTTCTCTTTATTTTCGAACAAGCAGTGATCTATCTCGATACTCCTGCTCTTCCAGTCCACCCTCAGCCATTGGCCTCCTTTCAGATTGTCCATGTGGCAGCGGCTAATCCGGCAACCGACGCCATTCTGGACACTAACCCCCCCGTTGTCTGTGAAACGGAACCCGCTCAGGGACAGATACTCGCCCTCTATGGTGACCTGGTTCAGCAACTCCACGCCACCGATGGTCTCGGCACGGACCACTATGGGCTGCTCTTCGGACCCTTTCCCCTTCAGCTCACACAGTTCACTGTATATACCGTTCTTGAGCATGATCGTCGTGCCGGCCTCT
>CAZZBA010000108.1:0-5746 GCA_964652765.1 uncultured Victivallales bacterium
TACCGAGTGACCTTTTCATACAACAGTGTTGCATTAGCCGGTCGCGCGCGGGGTTTAATATACTCGTAACCTGCATTGAAATGCGTCGCTAGCTGAGCACCGGTACCCGGCCCGAAAATTCGTGCAGTGTTCACTACCGTACCGAGGCCATAGACGCAGCTGGCAAGGGTAATGGGCATGGGAAGCCGCTTGAACGTGGACTGATTCTGCGGCAAACCTGGAAACGGGAGCCCGTTGAAATCCGTAACGGGCAGAACAAAGTTATTCTCCGCGAATGCACCCGTATTCTGCTGCGCCTTGGCAATCAGTGATAGCGTACGCCGCAGAATGTCCGATGCCCGGACATTGGGTACGATCGGGACACCCTTTGCATTATTCGGGTGGTCAGTCATCGGCGGTATGCAGCCATTTCTGGCAGCGGTCAAAAGCCCGAATACCGCCAGCGCCGTGCTCTCCGTGTCGGCACTTGTCTGATTGTAGATGTATTGCGGCAGCCCCACCATTTGAATCGGTGACGTAATGTCACTGCGCAGGGTCACATCACGATCAACCGTCAAGTTCTGTGTTCCCATCATCGTAACCATGGAAAGTTCATTCAGAAAATCCCTCAGCGCATCCGTAACCTTAACTTTAGCAGCATCGGCTTCCTGTAATTCTCGATCTACTTTCTTTCCCCTTGTTGCCAGACTTGCCTTCTCAATAGCATTGTGCTTTGCGGCGGCATCAAGCATCTCGGTACCCAGTTTCATCTGGACCTTCATGGATTCCGCAAGCACTTTGGTGTTGATACATACGGGTCCCCACATGCCGGCAGGAACGCCACTGCTTATCTGACCGCCCAGAAGCTTTCCCGCAGACTTCGTCGCCATCTCCTTGAATCGTTTCTGTTCCATCTCCGAGAACAAGGCTGTTATCCAGACGAGGTCCCAGGTCATGTCCGGTAAACCAAAGTTCGTGATGAGATCGTAAAGATTGTCCGCGATGGCCTGTACCGACGCATCGGACGGGGTCTGCGTGGCCCTGAGTATGGCATACGCACCCATGGCATTGCATCCCATCTGATACAGCCGCCAGCGATCAGGACCGCCTTCACCATATATTGCCTTCGGTATGTTGCGCGTCCGCTCGATGGTACCGTTGGGATCCCGTACAAGTTTCTCCACCTTATTTGTCCCGATCTGCCGCACAGGCCTGCGGGATACAACCTTTTCGAGTACCTTCACGGTATTGACAGATTCTCCTTTGACACGTTGAACCATCTGTGTAACGGTTTTGTATTCCCAAACCGGCGCATCGACCATCTGCATCGAGTATTTTTCGATAACCATGGTGTACTCGTTGCTAAGTAATTTACGTTGCAGTAAAGGAGGAATGAGCCATTCTTCATGGTTTGTCACGCAAATCCCCCTGAGGTACTGCACTCCCATGTCCAGGGCCTTCTGCGCGTCTTCGGGCGTTGGAAGCGCATCTACGACATCTTCCTGCACAACAAGCGGTGGCGCAGGATCGACGGGATTGACCTCTGCCACCGGCGCCGCGTTTGTTTCAGATACCTCTTGGGCGTCCAGCAGCACATCCGCCTCATCAAGAGTAATCGCCCCAGCAACTGTTGCGAGACATAAACTCATGCAAATGGTTATGACTTTCATGTCTGTCATCTCCTTCTATCTGGTTGTTCAGTCACCGGGCACTCAAAGTGCTCCCCTTGCGATCAAATCAAAATGCAACACCACTGACGTTTGTTGAACTATGCTTTATCCGTCGTTTTGTCAACCGCAATATTCCTGGCTGGGTGCATGACTGATATTTGCCTAATGCGGCCTTTCTGCGATCGGGTAGCGAGCGCCAGAACTTATCATAGCGGGCTGAACGGATGGCGTATCCATGGGGTGCATCACCAAGGAATGCAACCTCCGCTGGCGGGCACGGGAATCGTGAGGGTGGTATTGGCAGGCACTGGTGTGGGCTGCCGGTGTTGTCTGCATCAATCCACGGGTGCTGTCCTCCTCCGTTTCCGGACTTCTACATGCCGGCTAGCGTGCACTATTATACATTCAAAATGCAAACTATTGCATATCATCTTTTGCCAGTCTGTGGTAGCGTATTTCTGGTGGTAGGACAACGTGAACGCCAGGCGGGAGCCTGTGCTTCATGCTGGCGGTCATATGACGGGGAAAGCGGAGACAACCTTCTGGCGGATAACGAAGCAGCGGGAAAGGGGAATGAACATGACGACAAACAGAATTGGGGTGCGTTGCGTTCTGACACGTGGATCCGGCTTGTGGGTTGCTATGGTCCTTGCCGTCGCCCTGCCGCAGGGGATGCGGGCGTCCACCAAAACATTTGACGGGGGTCCCGGGGGAACCGGAACCAACCTGGATGTGGCGGCCAACTGGGTCGGCGACGTCCTCCCAGCCACAGGCGACGAAGTGCTGTTAGACAACTCTGTGATTACTCTCCCCGCGACGCTGTCTACCTTGACGACCACAAACTTCGGCGACCTGATCGTCAATTCCCCCACACTCAACCTCATCCAGGTGACATCGGGCACCGTTGCCAAAACCATCACGTTAAGCGGTGCCGGCGGCAGTGCGGCGGCGATTGCGGCGGGTGGCGCGACCGGCGATCTGCTGCTGTTAGGCAGCGCCGTCCACGGCACCGTCACCCTCGGCGGTGGGCCCAGCACAGGGAAACTCAATTTCCCCCTCGGGACCAACGGCAACTTCAATGTGGCCAATGCCGACGCGACGCTCTCTATAATCGGCAGTCTTACAGGCACCTTCAACATCAACAAGACCGGGGCGGGCACCCTGATCATGTCCGGCGTTAATTCGTTTGGGAACGGCGCCACGACGTTTACCATCGGCATGGGCACGATGCAATTGGGCGCGACCAGCTTTTCACTGGGCAGCGGCGCCAACAAGGTTGCGGTGGCTTCCGGGGCGGTTCTGGATTTGAACGGCAAGCTATTTATCACCGCGAATGCTCTGACCTTGAACGGAACGGGACTTGGCAATGGCGGTGCCTTGATCAACAGCAGCGCCACGGCGGCCTCCTATGCCGGATTGGTCACCTTGGGTAGCGCCAGCAGCATCGTTGCCACCAGCGGTAACATTACGCTCAGCCATGCCGGCACCATTACGGGGTCGGGCTTGGGACTGACGGTGGGGGGCGCCTTCAATACCAGCATTGCCAGTATTATTGGCACGGGGTCGGGCACACTGGCCAAACTTGGCGCGGGCACGCTGACGCTCTCGGGCACCAACACGTTCAGCGGGGCTACGACCATCGGCAATGGAAAGATCGTCATGGGCAATGCCCGGGCGCTCCAGAACAGTGCCTATGACACCACCGGCTCCACCGGCACCATCGGCCTGGACGTGACCGGTTACACCTCGCCGATCCTCGGTGGCCTCGCGGGCGGCGTGGGCCTGGCGACGGCGATCACTGGCTACGGCGCCGTCACGAATCTTGTCTTGAATCCGCCGGCCAGCATCACCGTCACCTATTCCGGAGTGATTGCCGATGGCAGCGGCAGCATGACCCTCACGAAGACGGGCGCCGGCACACAGGTCCTTTCCGGCCCGAACACCTACAGCGGCGGCACGGCGGTCAGCGCGGGCGTGTTGTCCATTGCCGACACGAATGCCCTGCCGGGCTGGGACACGACGGGACGCTATGCGGTCGCCAGTAACGCGACGGTGGCGGTGGGGAACGCCGTGACTGATGACAACATCGCCACCCTCCTGGGTGCCACCAACTTTGCCGCCGGTGCGGCCATCGGGTTCGACACCACGTCCGGCGATCGGACCTATAGCGCCAATGTCGGTGATACCCCGAGTGGCGCGCTGGGGTTGGTCAAAGTCGGCACCAATACGCTGATCTTCACCGGTGCCAAGACTTACACCGGCGTCACCACCGTCAACGCCGGCACGCTGCAGATTGGCGACGGCGCCAGCAACGGTTCTATCGCCGGCGCCAGCATCGTGAACAATGCCAACCTGGTCTATAAACTTAATGGCAGCGACATGACCGTGAGCAATCTCATCAGCGGCGCCGGTGCCTTCATTAAGAGCGGCGCCGGCAAACTCACCTTTTCAGCCGCCCAACCTTACACCGGAAGCACAACGGTCAATGGGGGTGTGCTGATTTTCAACGATGCTCCCCACAGCGCGGTGTTCAATATCAACGGAGCCTCCGAGCTCGATCTGAACCTATATAATGTCCCTTTTCAGAACAGGACATATGTATTCGACAGTACGGGCGGCGGCACTATTTCGGCGGATTATCCCCGGGTGAATGGTGGCACCATCACAACCAGCGGCGGCGCTCGAGACAGCCTTATTGGGAGTTGGAAAGTGGAGACCGCCGGCTTCACCTTTAATGTCGCGCGGGGTACGGACCCCACCAGCGACCTGATGGTATCGGCGGTGGTGGGTTTCAATGGTCCGCTCGTCAAGACCGGCGCCGGCATCCTCACTCTCTCCGGCGCGAACTCCTTCGGCTCGGGCATGCAGCTTCAGCAGGGTGGGCTTGTCATCGGCCATGCCACGGCGCTGGGCAATAATGCCAGCAGGTTCACTATCAGCAATGGCACCACCCTTGATGGCAGCAATATCAGGATTACGAACACCAACCCGGAGATTTGGGCCGGGGACTTCACCTATACCGGCAACAGCGGCACCTTGGACCTGGGCACTGGCACCGTGGACTTGGGCAGTGTCCCGCACACGGTGACGGTGTCCAATCAGACACTGACCGTTGGCGGCGTCATCAGCGGCAGCGGTTCGCTGACGAAGGCGGGCGCCGGCACACTGGTGCTCTCCGGCACAAACACCTACAGCGGGGCCACGGTGGTCAGCAATGGCGTGCTCCGCCTGACGCAGTCGCAATGTCTGGGGACGAACGCGGTCGTCTATCTCTATTCAGGCGCGACCAACGATCTGGCTTTCACCGGTACCCTCACGATCGATTCGCTGTATATGGACGGGGTGCGCGTGGCCGCCGGGACCTGGGGTTCGACATCGAGTTCCGCGGCGCGCAAGAACAACACGTACTTCTCAGGCACCGGTGTTC
This sequence comes from uncultured Victivallales bacterium, assembly GCA_964652765.1. GTDB lineage: Bacteria > Verrucomicrobiota > Kiritimatiellia > UBA8416 > UBA8416 > UBA8416. The sequence continues at coordinate 5,077 of CAZZBA010000108.1, forward strand.
TTTCCCCCCTGAACGGGGCCAGTGCGCAAGGGTTCGTGTTGATTGTGAAATGACCGGTAAAGGAAGAAAAGCTACAATGCCCACCAGCCTGAACATCGAGACGGCGCAGAAAGCCAAGCCTGACTCGATTCATGCCTGGCGCGACGCGCGTTTTGGCCTGTTCATCACCTGGGGGCCAGCCAGCCTCACGGGTCTGGAAATCAGTTGGTCACGCGCCAATTCGAATCCCAAGTGCCAGAATCATGGGCCGACGTCTGTCGAGGTCTATGACAACCTGTATAAGCGGTTCGATCCGGTCAAATTCGACGCCCGGGAATGGGTGGCCATTGCCCAGGCGGCCGGGATGAAGTACCTGGTGTTTGTCACCAAACATCACGACGGGTTTCTGATGTGGGATTCCAAAGTGAGCGACCACAATATCATGAACTCGCCGTTCAAGCGCGACATCTGTGCCGAACTGGCTCGGGCGGCGCATGACTCGGGCATGAAGCTCGGGTGGTATTTCTCGCCGCCTGACTGGCGCGATCCCGATTGTCGGAACGAGAAGAACGCCGAGTTTGTCAAACGCATGCAGGCCGAGTTGACGGAACTGCTGAGCAACTACGGCAAAATCGACATCCTCTGGTTCGATTCAGAAGGACCGCCGCAGCCCTGGGATCCGGAGAACACC
>CAZZBA010000108.1:5756-11618 GCA_964652765.1 uncultured Victivallales bacterium
GAACACCTACGCGCTGGTAAGAAAGCTGCAGCCGGATATCGTCATTAACAACCGTCTCGATCGATTGGGGGGCACGACTGAAATGGGGGCCTGTGCCGATTTCTATACACCAGAACAATACGTCGGAAGTTTCGATAATCAACGCCCGTGGGAATCGTGCATGACGGTCTCGATCAGCGGCCTGTGGGCCTGGGGTGGAGACAACGACGGCGTCAAATCGTTCCGGGACTGCATGGAGATGCTCCTCCGGTGCGCCGGTGGCGATGGAAACCTCTTGCTCAATGTCGGCCCGAGGCCGGAGGGTGTGATCGATCCGGAACAGGCCGGCCGCATCAAGGAGATGGGGGCATGGCTGGAAAAATACGGCGAGAGCATCTATGGCACGCGGGGTGGACCGTACGTGCCGGACAAATACCTCACCAGCACGCGCAGGGACAAGACGGTGTACCTGCACATCCTTGAAGGGGCTGCGACCGGCGAGTTGCGCCTGCCGGCGTTGCCTGTGACGATCAAGACCGCCACCCTCCTGACCGGAGGGAAGGTTGACGTCATCCCCGAGGGAGGCGATTTCGTGATCAAGGTTGCGCCGGAACACCGGCATGCCATCGACACGATCGTGAAGCTTGAACTCGACAAACCGGCACTGGATATCGCGCTGATCACGCTGGATGCGTCTGCAGCCCCCGCAAAGCAGGATACGGCAAAGAAATAAACTCAAAGCAGGAAATCTTATGAAGATCAAGAAGGTATCGAAGAGTCCCATCACATGTTCGGCTCAGGAACTGGTGGCGTCGCGGTTTCGCCAGATTCATCTGGACTTCCACACCTCGGAACTGATTCCGGACGTGGGGTCGGGGTTTGACGCGGACACCTTTGGGAACGTGCTTACAGAGGCTCGCGTCAACTGGATCACCCTGTTTGCCAAATGCCACCATGGTCTGAGCTACTACCCCACGCAGGCGGGCACCATCCATCCAAGCCTGGAGTTCGACCTGCTGGGCGAACAAATCGAGGCCTGCCGCCGTCGCGGCATTGTGACCCCAGGGTATATCAGCGTGCGCGTTGATGAGCATAACGCCAAGGTGCACCACGACTGGATCGGCCATCTCAAGGACGGCAAGTACTGGAAGCGGGGCGAGCTGCTCGAGGCAGGCTGGTACAACCATTGCATGAACAACCCGGCCTATGTGGAGCAACTGGAGGAGCAGTCGATCGAGGTGTTGAAGTGGTACGACGTCGAGGGCCTGTTCTTCGATATGTGCTACAGCCCGAATCCCGGCTGCTATTGCCCGCGCTGCTATGACAGCATGAAGCGGCGCGGTTTGGATTTCACAAGCGACGAGGATCACCGCCAGCACGAGTTCCTCATCACGCGCGAGTACACGCAGCGCCTGGCCCGGACCATCCGCAAACTCAAGAAGAACGCGACGATCTTCTTCAACTGCCGCATGCGGCCCGGCATCGCCGAGGAGCTGGACGTCTTCACGCATATCGAGGTCGAGGCCCTGCCAACGGGCGTTTGGGGTTACTCCTTCTTCCCCATCCATGCCCGCTACGGGCGCGTGTTGCCTCGTCCGCTTCAGGGCATGACTGCCCGCTTTCATAAGAGCTGGGCCGACTTCGGCGGGGTGAAGACCGTCGACCAGATGCTGTATGAGGCTGGCACCATCCTAGCCGCCGGTGCCGTGATGAATGTGGGCGACCAGTGCCATCCCCGCGGCATGCTGGACAAAGGGGCGTATGAAGTTATCGGAACGGCGTTCCGGCACGTTGAACAGTGCGAACCGTGGTGTGCGGGTGCCAAGGCGGTTGCCGAGATCGGGGTGCTGATGTTGCCGGGAACCGCGGAAGGGGTCGGCACGCCTGCGGGACCGGGGCCCAAGGGAGTGCTTGAGCCGTCGGCGGACGGCGCGGGCCGCATGCTGCTCGAGTTGAAGCACCAGTTCAATCTGATCTATCCGGATACGGACCTCAAGGACTACAAGGTCGTGATTCTGCCTGATCGCGGCGTGGTCAGCCCCGCGCTGCGGATGGCACTGAAGTCGTTCATGGAGCGGGGTGGGGCTGTGATTGCATCATATCAGGCCTCGCTGCAGGACGGGAGATTCCTTTGTCCTGACATGCCGGCACGGTATTCGGCAGAGAATCCGAGTAAGCCATGCTACCTGGCCCTGGGCAAGAAGCTCGGGAAGGGGTGGCAGGAGAGCCACTTCGTCTTCTACGAGGCAAGCTCTTTCGTGAAGCCCGTCGCTGGGGCTCAGTCGTTTGGCCGGCTGGTCAGTTCCTATTTCAACCGGGCCTACGATCACTTCTGTTCCCACAAACAGACCCCGGACGACAAGATCACGCCCTATCCGATCGTCGTGGTGAAAGGGCAGGTGGCCTATATTGCGGCCGAGGTGTTTAAGGCCTACCGCGAGCACTCCTATTCGCTTTACAAGAGTCTTGTGGCCCGCGTTCTGGAGCAGGTGCATCCACAACCGCTGATCAAAACGCACGCACCCTCGGCGATGGAGGTCTCGGTCAGCCGTCAGACGAATCCGAGGCGGCTGGTGGTCCACCTCGTGAACTTCCAGCCCCAGCGGCGACACGGCAACGTGGAGTGGATTGAGAAACTGTACCCGGTGCGGGATATTTCGCTGGCGGTGCGGACGGGCAAGTCCCCCGCAAGCGTCTATATGGCCCCCTCGGGGAACGTCTTGCCTTTCCGCATGGAGGGTGAGTACTGCCAGATCGTGGTGCCCGAGGTAGAGGCTCACGCGATGGTCGCGTTCGAGGGTATATAGCAGACATCAAAGGGCAGGTGGTAACGATTAGCCAGAAAACTTCTGCGCATCTATGGCTCGCTTGCGGCATGGGGCTGTCCCTGTTTGCCGGAGAGCCCCCGTCCCCAGCGATGACGGAACGGGGGGAGTTAGTTCTGAAGCTAGACTTCGAGACGGCCGTCGAGCGGGGGAAGTGGTCGAACGCGACCGGGGCCCAGTGGGTCCACGACGCTCCTGGCGGCAAGTGGTGCCTAGCGGTCAAGGTCGCCGGGAAAAAGTCCGGCGAGAACATGGTCTCACTGCCGGTGGACCTCGCTTCCTACCGTGGGATGGAGCTTCGCTTCGAGTGTCGGGCGAAGTCGGAGAGAGTCACACGGCCCGCCGCCGCCTACAACGGTGTCAAGTTCATGCTCCACTTTAAGGCGCCGAGCGGCGAGCAATGGAACAACCAGAACAGCGTTTTCGGCACCTTCGACTGGAAGACGATAGGTTTCTCCTCGTCAATCCCCGAGGATGCCGGGCCAGGCGAGCTGTGCCTCGGCCTGCAGGATTCCGCCGGCAAGGCCTGGTTTACAGAGATCACTGTGACCGTGCTGCGACCCAAGCCGCCCCAACGGCCCGCACCGGGCCCCGACGCCCCGCTGACTTACAAAGGCCACAACCTGCCGCGCCTGCGCGGGGTCATGTCGCCTAACACTTTTCGCGAGGATGATCTCCGGATCCTCGGCAACGAGTGGAATGCGAACCTGATCCGCTGGCAACTTACCCGCAACTGGGGCAAGGCTGGAACCGAGCGCGATCTCGACCAATACGACCGGTGGCTCGACGGCAAGCTGGATGAACTGGAGAAAGCGCTGGCCGCCTGCAAACGCAATGGGCTGCTTGCGGTCATCGACCTGCACACCCCGCCCGGCGGCCGCGACGAAAGTTCAGACATGGCCATGTTCTACGAGAAAAAGTACCAGGACCACTTCGTGAAGACCTGGGAAAAAATCGCCGGGCGATTCAAGAACAACCCGGCACTCTGGGGCTACGACCTCATCAACGAGCCGGTGTGCGGCAAGCCTACCGCCCCGGGCATGGACAGCCTGGCCACCCAGATCCGCGCCGCCAGGGCGATCCGGGTCATCGACCCAAAGATGACCATCATCATCGAGTCCGAGAACTGGGACTCACCCGCCGCCTTCGCCTGGCTCATGCCCGTGGACGTGTCCAACGTGATCTACCAGGTTCACATGTACGAGCCCCACGCCTTTACCCACCAGGGCGTCCACGGCCCGGCCGCCGCCATTGATTATCCCGGGAAAATCGGTGGAAACGATTACAACCAGGTGGCGCTCCGGAAGGTCCTCGCCCCGGTGCGCGAGTTCCAGCGGGCCTACAATGTCCACATCTACGTCGGGGAGTTCAGCGCCATCCGGTGGGCGCCCGGTGCGGCGCGATACCTCGCCGACTGCATTGGCCTCTTTGAGGAGTATGGATGGGACTGGTCCTACCACGCCTACCGCGAGTGGCCCGGCTGGAGCGTCGAGCACGAAAACCTGCCCGCCGACCGCAACGTCCACAAGTTGGCGGCGGCCGATACCGACCGCAAGAAGGTGCTGATCGACTGGTTTAAGAAGAACGAGAAGCCGAAATAGGAAACAAGAATGAAATACAAAAATATAGCAATCATCTTCACCCTCGCCCTCGTCACCTGCTCGTTTTCCGCCTGGGCGGAAAGTGCGCTGAAGATCGCCGACCCCTATACCGACAACATGGTTTTGCAGCAAGGCATGGCGGTGCCCGTCTGGGGCGAAGCCGGGCCCGGCACCCGGGTGAGCGTATCGTTTGCCGGGCAAACCCAGACGACGGTGGCCGACAGCGCGGGGCAGTGGAAGGTCACGTTCGCAGCCATGCCGGCATCCGCCGAAAACCGTGTGATGCATATTGAAAGTGGCGCGGATAAACTCGACATTAAAGATGTGCTGGTGGGCGAAGTGTGGTTGTGCTCGGGGCAAAGCAATATGGACGGCGGGGTGCTGTTTTTTGCCGATGGGAAAAAAGAGGCTGACGCCGCCAATGATCCGGATTTGCGTTTGCGGGTCATGGGGCACACAGCCGCCGAGGATCTGCAAGTCCACCTGTCGCCGACCACCCCCCCCTGGCAACCTTGCACGCCTAAAACCATTCGCCAGGGTTCCGCAGCAGGCGGCAAGACCGCCAGCTTCTCGGCGGCCGCCTATTATTTTGGCCGCCAATTGCGCCGGGAACTCAAGGTGCCGGTGGGGCTGATCCAATCCGCGTGGGATGGCTCACGCCTTGAGCCGTGGCTTGTTCCGACAGAGCCCAGCAAAAGAACAGGGATCATGAGCGCCCACAGGATTCCGCCGCCTCGCGCCAACGTGCTTTATAACGCCATGATCGCGCCCTGGGCGGGCTACGCCATCCGCGGCGCCATCTGGTATCAGGGCGAATCCAATTGCAACGCCAAGGGCAGCCCCTTGTATCTGGATCGAATGAAAGCCCTGGTCGGCGGTTGGCGTAATGCCTGGGGACGTAGCCCGGAAAGCTTCCCTTTTTACTTTGTGCAAATTGCGCCTTATCATTATGACCCGAAATCACCGGACGACCTGCCCGTGTTGTGGGAAGCCCAAGGGGGCGCGGCACAATCCATTACCAACACCGGCATGGCGCACATCCAGGACATCGGCGACATCAACAACATTCATCCCGCTAATAAGCAAGAGGTCGGCGCGCGCCTCGCGCGGTTGGCCCTGAGCCGCACCTATGGCCTGAAGACCCAGGCCGGCCAGCCCATCACCGACGATTGCGGTCCTGAATTCAAAAGCATGGAAGTCAAAGGCAACCGCGTGGTGGTGTCCTTTAACTACGCCAAAAGCGGTTTGACCACCCGCGATGGCCAGCCACCCACGCTGTTTGAAGTGGCGGGCCAAGATGGAAAATTTGAGCCGGCCACCGTGACCATTGCGGGGGAAACCGTGGTGCTCACCAGCGACAAGGTCGCCGCGCCCAGCCAGGTGCGCTTTGGCTGGCTCAATGTTGCCGAACCCAATCTGATGAACGGAGACAAGTTGCCCGCGGCATCATTCCGGGC
>CAZZBA010000109.1:0-11539 GCA_964652765.1 uncultured Victivallales bacterium
GTGGAGCGGATCGACCAGAAGCTGATGTACGTCGACAAGGCGGACAAGGATTCCCTGCTGGCGGAGTTGATCCGCGGGCGGAACATGGACAAGGTCATCGTGTTCACCCGTACGAAGCATGGAGCCGACAAGGTTGTCCGCAAACTCGTGCAGTCCGGCATCAACGCCTGCGCCATCCACGGCAACAAGTCGCAAGGGGCGCGCACGGCGGCGCTGGACGGATTCAAGACCGCGCGTGTACGGGCGATGGTGGCCACGGATATCGCGGCGCGCGGCCTGGACGTGGACGGTATCACGCACGTGGTTAACTACGATCTGCCGGAGGAGCCGGAGACCTATATCCATCGTATCGGGCGTACGGCGCGTGCCGGTGCCGGTGGCGATGCTGTCTCGTTCTGTAGCGCTCGCGAGCGCGACTGGCTGCGCGGGATCGAGAAGCTGATCCGCCGCCCGATCCCCGTGGACACGACTCACCGCTACCACTCCGAGGCGGCACGCCTCGCGACGGGGGACGATGCGCGTCCCGAGCCTCGCCAGCAGCGTCCGGCACGCCAAGGGGCCGGACGCCAGGCGGTCGCCGCCAAACGCCGGGTCGGCGGACGGTCGTCACAGCAGCGTTGACGGGGGTGCGTCGGATCTGCTAGGTTTGGCGCCATGAAAACAAAACTTTTTGCGATGCTTGGGCTGGCCTTGTTCGTTGCGGTATCCTGCAGACAGCAGGATTTCCGTGAACTTACGCTGAATGTGCCGGAGATGCATAACCAGGCTTGCGTGAATATCGTCATGCAGTCATTGAGCCGGGGACCGGGGATCAAGCCGGGGTCGGTGCTGCTGGACCCCGGCAAGCGGATCATCCGCCTGACCTATGACAGCCTCCTGAGCGCGGACAAGAATTTCGAATATCTGGTATCAAAGGCGGGTTTCTCGGTCAACGGGATCCCGGCGGACGAAAAGGCGAGGGCGGCGCTGCCGCCGGAAGCGCGCCTATGAACCCCCTGATCGAGTTGTTCCTGGATTACGTGATCCTGGAACGGGGACTTAGCGAGCGGACGCGCGAGGCGTATGAAGCGGACCTGGACGGCTTTGCCGGGTTTATGGCGACGCTTGGCATATCCAGTCCGAGCGCGGTGGGGCGCGATCACATCGTCGATTACCTGATGGCTGAGCGGGAGCGCGGATTGAGCGTGAACACGGTCTCCCGTCGGCTGGTCGCCATCAAGGTGTTCTTCGCGTATCTCCAGCGCGAGGGGTTGCTGGCCACGAACGTCACCGACGTCATGGACTCGCCGCGCTTGTGGAAAGTGCTGCCGGGGTTGTTGACGCCGCGCGAGATCGAGCGGTTGCTTTCGGCTCCCGACGGGGATGCGCCAGTGGCGGTACGCGACCGGGCACTGCTGGAGCTGTTCTATGCGACGGGCATGCGAGTGTCCGAGCTTTGCGGCCTTAAGCTGGATGATGTACACTTCGATGACGGGTATCTGCGCTGTATTGGCAAGGGCAGCAAGACGCGGGTCGTGCCATTCGGGGCCGCCTCGCGGGATGCTCTGGAGCACTACCTGCTGACCGTGCGCCCGAAGCTGGAGAAGAAAGGTCCCGCGCGGTTTGTGTTCCTGACCGTGCGCGGGGGGGCGTTCACCCGTCAGCGTTTATGGCAGATCGTGCGGACCTACACGCGGCGGGCGGGCATCGATAAGCCGGTGTCGCCGCATACCTTGCGGCATTCGTTCGCCAGCCACCTGCTGGCCAATGGGGCACCGTTGCGGGTGATCCAGGAGATGCTGGGTCATGCCGATATTGCCACCACGCAGATCTACACGCATGTGGACCAGCAGCGGTTGAAAGCGGTGCATAATCAGTTTCATCCACGAGGATGATGGGAATGCGGATTGCGGGATAGGAGGGTATATGTTGAGGGTTGGGTGGAATAATCCATACCGGGTATTGGAACGGTCATTGGGGTATCGGTTCCGCGACCGGTCACTGCTCGAGCAGGCCCTGATCCATCCTTCCTACCGTTACGAGACCGATGGGGTGGATGCGGACAACCAGCGGCTTGAATTCCTGGGCGATGCGGTGCTGGGAATGCTGACGGCGGCCTACTTGTTCGAGGCCCATCCGGACAAGCCGGAGGGCGAACTGACCTCGCTTCGCAGCCAGGTGACTAGCGGGCGCGCGCTGGCGGCGATCGGCATGGAAATCGGGGTAGGTGAATATTTGAAGATCGGGCGCGGTGAGGAGCGCTCGGGAGGGCGGAATCGGGCATCGAATATCACTGATGCCGTCGAGGCGCTGATCGGCGCGGCCTGGCGGGATGGCGGTATGAAGGCGGCAGAGAAGGTCATACGGCGCCTGGTGTTGCCAGCGGTGGCGGGGCTGGATAGCGACGGGGCGGCGGCGAATCCGAAAGGACGCCTGCAGGAAGTGGCGCAGGCGCGCTGGAAGCAGTCTCCCGTCTACACGCTGATCGCGACCGAAGGTCCGGCGCACGAGGCGTCCTTCACGGTGGATGTACGCCTTCCTGACGGAGGCTGCTGGACCGGGCAGGGCCAGGGCAAGCGGGCGGCCGAGACCGCCGCCGCGCGTGCCGCTCTGGAAAGCATAACGGTGAACGAAAAAGGGTAGTGTGGTAGGTACTGTCAAAAGTGTTGCAAAGTATGAAAAGGGAAAACGGTTAACGAGAACGGCGACGAGAACGGATAACGAGTAGAGCGTATCCAATCGTTCACCGTTCTCGTCACCGTTCTCGTCGCCGTTCTCGTAGGCCGAAATATCGAAGGAGGATGCAATGCGTTCAATCATACTGATCGGTGTGTGGCTGGCGGCGACCGTGGCCCTGGCCGGTCCCACACAGGAACAGGCTGATTTCCAGAAGTGGGTTGAAAGCGAGCGGTCGGTCATGCAGGCGATGGACACCCCGTTTGCGCTAGGACCTTTCCATGGCCGCTATCCGCTGGGCTGGGTGCCATCCGACTCCCCGGCAGTGACGGACACGATCGAACTGCGCTATCTGGGTGCCACCCCCGCTCTCACGTTAACGACGGCACCGGCGCGTGTCACGCTCTCCCTGGAGCGTGCCGGCATAGACGGGAACGACTTTGCCGTCTGGCCATCGGCCTTCTCGGGTTGGGAAACCCTGTCAATCGGCAACGGCTTATGGGGACAGCGTGCGCGGTTGCCGGGACCGGATGATGGACGGCAACTGCTGGTGGTTCGTGTACCGTCGACTGATGCCGTGCTGACGCTGGCGTTCGATAGTGCTGAGGCTGACGGTGACTGGCCCGCGTATGCGGCACAACTGGTGGCGACGCTGTGCTACGCGGGCGAGGGGCTTCCTGTCGCCCCGCCTTCCGCGACGACCGATGGCGAACGTTCCCGTTCGGCGAGCCGCAGTCCGAGTCTGGATGTCGCGGCAGGCTCGCTGGCCGGGTCGCCCTTCCAACCCTGTGTCGCCCGCCTGCGGCAGGCACTGCACCAGGGAAGCGATCCCTCGGATAATAATTTCGCCATGCTGCTGGATAACGGGGCGGATGCCATGCTGGCGCGATTGCACCTGATCCGTGCCGCCACCCGTTCGATCCGTATCCAGACCTTCATCTGGAGCAACGATGAAGCCGGTCGCCTGCTGCTCTACGAGCTGATCGAGGCGGCAAAGCGCGGTGTCGAGGTCGAGATCATCACCGACCACATCGCCTCGTTCCGCGATGTCGAACTGGCGGCGTTCGTCTCCACGGTCAGCACGAACCTGCATTTCCGCCACTACCGGCCGGCGGCTAACCGGATTGATCCGATACCCTTGCAGGAGGCTCTGGACTTCCTGCTGCCAAACGACACCAACCAGCGCATGCACAACAAGCTGATGGTTGTGGATGATGCCGTGGCGATTACCGGGGGTCGCAACATCGAGAACACCTACTACGCTCAGTCCACGGGCATAAACTTCAAGGATCGCGATGTGCTGTTCACGGGGCCGGTCGTGACCTATGCCGTCCACTCGTTCCAGGAGTACTGGGATTTCGAGAAAACTGAACGCACAGAGCGCCTGACCGATGTGCGGCGGGTGATCCGCAGTGGCAAGTTCCGTCGACGCGAGACGCGGGATGACTTCGAACTTGATGACCGTTTCGACAAGGCCAGCAGCGAGGCCGATGATCCGCGAATAGTGGAGCAGCGCCTGGTCTCGCGTCTGAGTCCCGTCGAGAAGGCACTCTTCCTGGCGGATCCGCCGGGCAAGGAGATGCGTGCCTACACGGCCTGGCGGCGTGGGACGATTGCCCGCCAGCTCGAGACCATGATGAAGTCGGCCAGGAGCAGTCTCGTGCTACAGACGCCTTACCTGGTGCTGGACGGGGGAATGATGAAGATCTTCAGTACCCTGCGGCAGGAAAACCCGCGGATCCAGTTGCTGGCCTCCTCGAACAGCTTCGGTGCCACCGATAATCCCGTCGTGTATGCCGCAGGGGTCAAGATGCGCCGTGCGTATTTCCGCGCCGGTATCGACCTGTTCGAGTACCGCCAGGAACCGGCGGCCTTGCGCGAGCAGCTTCCGGATTACGAGGCGCTGCTGCGGCGAGGGGCGTCACGCGTGGGGCTCGGGGTGCAGACCTCGCGCCCGTTCCTGTGTATCCACGCCAAGGCGATGGTGATCGACGAGCGGGTCGCCTATGTCGGCTCCTACAACTTCGATCCGCGCTCGATTCAGTTCAACACGGAGGTCGGGCTGCTTGTGCATGACCCGGCGTTCGCCGCCAAGGTGCTGCAAAGCGTGCTGACGGACGTCCGTCCGGAAAACAGTTGGGTGCTGGCCACGCGCAAGACGCCGAGATCAGGCGAGGAGCTTAGCCGCAGCATGCCTGCCGACGAGGCGGTCACCCGGGCGGCGATCGATCTCTGGCCGTTCCGCCATACCTCGGGGTACGCGCTGAAGGAGGGGCACCCGGTCCAAGTTCCCGGTACACCGCCATTCTATAGCAGCTATGAGGACGTCGGCACGTTCCCGGGGGCGGGCGATGAGGAACTGGCGCTGAAGAAGGTCATCACCTGCCTGGCTACCACGCTCAGCGGCCTGGTGGTGCCGTTGCTGTAGAGGTGCGGTTGCCTACCAGTTCGCTGAAAATGGCGTGACATCATTCTCGCCACCCAGGTTGGCGAGCAGGTCGATGACGCGTTGCGTATAGCCAGGCAGGATACTGTCGGGACGCACGTCTGCGAGGGGCTCGAGTACGAAGCGCCGCGCCGCCCAGCGCGGATGGGGCAGGGTCAGCGATGCCTCGTCGCGGATTTCGCGGTCGGCATAAAGGATGTCTATATCAATCGGACGGGGCTCGAAACGGTCATCGCCGCGCACGCGTCCCATTTGCGCCTCGATGGCATGAATCCGGTCCGAGACCGCATCGACAGGCAGATCCGTCTCGATGATCAGCACAGCATTCAGGTAGGCCATGTCCTTGTACTTCGGATTGACACCGACGGGGACCGTCTCGTAGATACGCGAACGGGCGACGACACGGGTGCCGGGAAGCGCCCCGATGCGGGCGCATGCCCCGCGTAGATTGGCAAGGCGGTTGCCAAGATTCGTGCCCAGGCTCAATGCGATTTCCATGGTAGCTCCTTTGCCTGTGAGGAGAGCAGGCCGCAGGCGGCGGCGATATCCTGTCCGCGGGAGCGCCGGACCGTGGTGATGAATCCCTTGGCCATCAGGGCATCGCGGAATGCCAGCATGGCCTCGTCGTCCGGGGATTCCAGTGCTATGCCAGGGACTGGATGAACCCTCAGCAGGTTGATACGGCAGCGCATGCCGCTCAACAGGTGCGCCAGCTCGTCCACGTGGCGCTGGCTGTGATTCATGCCTTTGAAGACAATATACTCGAAGAAGATCCGTCGTTGCGAAGCCTTTGGCGTCTCCCGGATAATCGCGATGATCTCGCGCAGCGGGCTGGCGTTCTCGATCGGCATCAACTTCCGGCGCTCGTCCTCGAACGGCGAGTGCAGGCTCACCGCCAGCGGGCTGCCGCAGCGCTCCAGGTAGATCCTGACGCCGGAGGTGATGCCGGCCGTTGAAACCGTGACGCGCCGCGGCGGGATTCCGAAACCGTAATGCGAGGTCATGATCTCCACGCTTTCGAGCACGGCCGCGATGTTGTCGAACGGTTCGCCCATCCCCATGAAGACGATATTGGTCAGTTGGTGGCGCTCCGGAATGCTGCGGATCTGGTTCAGGATCTCCCCGGCGGTGATCTGGCCTTGGAATCCCTGCTTTCCTGTCATGCAGAAAGCGCACCCCATGCGGCAACCGACCTGCGATGAAATACAAAGCGTCTGCCGGTCCTGTTCCGGTATGCAGACGGTTTCGATCAGGCCGTGCTGTGTCTTGAAAATGTATTTCCGAGTGTCGTCGCTCGAGATCTGGTGACCGACCGGCGGGGAAATCCCGATGCAGAACCGCTCGTCCAGCCGCTGCCGTGCCTCCTGTGGGAGGTTGGTCATCTCCTTGAATGCGGTTACGTCCTGCTGGTAAAGCCATACGGCAAGCTGCTTGGCCGCGCAGCGGGGGAGCCCGACGCCTGTTGCCACGGGCTCTAACTGCGTAAGCGTCTTTCCAAATAGGGGTTCTTTGTGGATTGGCGTCATAGCTGAAAACAATAAACCCCTGTATCACTTTTGAAAAGTGAAAACAGGGGCCATTGTGCAAGCGTCATGCAGAAACGGAAATGAATCCGATCTGTCAGCGTTTGCTGGTTTTTGTCTTGGGCGCGGACTTGACGGCTTTGACAGGCTTGGCGGCCTTTGCAGGCTTCGCCGCTGACGAATTCCAAGTCAACGGGAATACAATTTTCCCGCCGCTGCGATCGTACTCCTGCACAAATGACCTGACTAGCAAACGGACCATTGCTGAGACGGTGAGTCCCAGGTCGTCCCCGATTTGCAGCAGGCGTTCCTTCATGTCTGTGTCCAGACGAACCGGTAGTGATGATTCTTTTCTCATAGTGGTAATAGTCTATTATAGTATTATCCCGTATGCAAGCTAAAAAACATAGTGGAAAGCATTATTTCTTATTCGGTGCAGCATCCCAGTGCCAGTAGGGCGTAGAAGGTGTACTCCACGTCGGACTGGCGGTCGGCTGCGTGTCCGCAAAAGCCGCCATTATCATGCCATAACGATTCGATAAAGGCTTCATGCAGGGTTATTGACGCATGTTGGATGCCAGCAGACCGCAGGGCATAGAGACTGGTGGCGGTGGACAGCAGGTCGGGGGCTGGTGCCCCGGCGAAGGCGAGGTACCCCCCGGCAGGGCATAGGCAGTGCTGCAAGGCGGCCAGCGCAGGCAGATCATTTTCATCAGCGAGCCAGCGTTGGAGCAGTATGGCGGCGGCTGTCGCCGTGGCGGTGCTTTGGGAAACGCCGGTGGTATTGGCGTAGCCGCCGTCTGGGGTTCGCCGTGCTTCCAGCGTCGATAGCAGCAGCTCCTGCCCGGGGATCCGCAAGCCAGACTCCTGGTAGGCCAGGCAGGCGAGGAAAGCCCCGTAGACCGTCCCGGTAGCGGCTCGTGCCGCCAGGTGATGATAACCACCATCTCCCGAACGGAAACCCTCCAGTCGCTGCAGGAAGGGCAGGGCACGGCTGGCGGAATCGGGAGAGAGCTGCAGCGTCTGGCAGCGTGCGGCGGATGCCAGATGCACGAAATCGAGATCGGCACTCGCATCGGCGGCGAAACGTGGAGCGGTTGGTGTGGCTGGCAGCGGGCGGTCGAGCGCGACCAGGCAGGAGAGCCCGAAAACCGAATAGTATAGATCGCTTGCCGGCGTGCGTCCACGGAAGCCACCGTCGGGGTGGCTCTGGCATTCGAGAAACTGGATAATCGACTCCAGGCCATCCGCATGCAGCAGCAGTCTGGCACGGGCAGCGGTCCGGATCATCTCATGCGGTGCATTCATGATTTGGACGGATCAACGAACAGGTTGGCAATGCGGAACAGAAGGCACTTCAACGGGGCGTCGCGTAACGGCGTCAGGCAGCGTATGGTTTCGTCCGCGTACCGTTGACGAAGCTGGCGGGCACGGTCCAGGATCACGCTGTGCGACTGGCTTCCTTCGCTGGACAGGGCGTCCAGCAGGGCGGGGGCTCGTCCCTGTCCGTTAGGTAAGGCCGCGTCGGTGGCGTGATCGTCGATGTCATCCTGGATCTGGTAGGCGATGCCGATCGCGTTGCTGAAGGCAGCGAGGACGTTGCGGATCTGTGGATCGGCACCGGCCGCGATCGCCCCGAGCTGCAGGGCCACATCGAAGGCCGGCGCGGTCTTGCGCCGGAAGATCTCAATCACCTCATCGACCGAGGCCCGTGCAGATCGCTTTTGCAGCAGCAGTTCCTCTCCCTGGCCTAGGCAGAGTGTGCGGTGCCCCTCCGCCGCGGTCCGGATCATGGCCGTCGCCAGTTCGGGTTGCAATCCGGATTCGCCGATCAGGCGGTATCCCTCCCCGATCAGCAGATCGCCAATGTTCAGCGCGACGGCGATCCCGTATTGCCGGTGCAGGGTTAGTTCGCCGTAGCGGGTGTCGTCCTCATCCTCGATATCGTCGTGGATAAGCGAGGCCTTGTGGAAGCATTCCACCGCGACGGCCAGGCGGCGCAGGGGCCCGGTTTCCAAGGCGGGGACCGGCAACAATGCACGGTAGACGCCGGCGGTTAGCAGCGGCCGCCAGCGTTTGCCGGCTTTGCCGAGCCAGTCTGTCGCGATACGCTCGGTTTCGGATCCTTTGCGACAGAGCAATTCCTTCAGTGCATCCGGCTCGAACCAGCTTTCCACCTCATGACGCAGGCCCGGCAGGTCCATGCGGAACGGGTGGCGGGACGTGTCGCGCAGGGCGAGCAGTTCAAAAAGCCAGTCGAGATCGGTGACCGTATCGGTGCATTCATTCCGCAGCAGTGGAACGGCGAGGCTGGGGATGGCGTTGGCAGTCAGCCGTGCAAACGACTGCTCCAGGGCATGCAGACAACTGACGCCGATGATCGCATCGGCGTCGCCACGCGTGAATAGGGCGGTTGCCGTTGTCGTTCCTTCAGCCACCAGCACGGCATACCCGAGCCGCTCGGCCTCGCGCTGGATCGCGCCGATGGCGCATTGCCCGCATTCGGCGCAGAGCAGTCCCAGCGTGTCGAATTCGCCCTGGCAGGCAACGCTCGATTTCAGGCATTGCGGCAGCAGCAGGATGCGCCGGTCGTACGGGGTTGCCGCCACGGCGTCGCGCCAGACCGCGTTACCGATCAGGACGCGGGTGAAATCGCTGAGCGCTGGCGGCAGCGACATGTCAGCCAGCAGGTGCGTGGCGTGGGCTTCGAGTTCCTCGCGCGAGAGCGGGGCGGTGAGCGACTGCGTAGCGCAGTAGTGCTCGACGGTCTCACGCAGCATTATCAGTGCCTTCCGGTCGGCGGGTTCGCACAGGTTGTAGGGTTGACCTTTCATCCGTAGGCTCCGAATCCGAAAAACCAGTGTTTCTTGGCGAACCTGTATCCCGGACAGCGTTCCGGTATTTCGCCACCGGGTATATGATGGCTAGGGTGAGGCTGCATGGCCGCCAGTTCGGCATAGGCCGTGTCGCGGCCGCTGCTGTCACGCGCTTCCTGTGCCTTCAGGAACGCGGCCAAGGCGTCCGGCGATTCCATGATCACGCAGCCGCGTCCCGCGTCCCTTGAAAATTCGCGGAACGCCTTCAGGAAAGAGGAGTCGCGGAACAGTTCCGCCAGGGGGCGTCCATCGTGGATGTTGTCACGGGCGAACTGGATGGGAGGGCAGGGTTCGACATCACCGCCCGGACCGATGTGGTGGGCCATGCCGACGGCGGCAGGGCAGAGCGCAAGGCCATCCGCATCCCAGTAGGCGTCCACGACCATCAGGGGCGCGCGCGGACGCGAGTCGACGATGAACCGCCGCAGGTGCAGGATTTGCTGCGGAGTCAAGGCCAGTTCAGGCGTCGGACGCGGCCCGACCGGACGGTAGATGTAGTACCAGAGGTAATGCACCCCGAGATCGGCAAGTTCGTGCAAAAAGGCATCGGATGCCAGATCCGCTAGGTTCGACTGGCAGACGCTGGTGGCGGCACCGATGACCAGTCGGTGGCGGCGGCAATGCGCGATGCCGGCCAGTGTGCGGGCGTAGACGTTGTGGCCGCCTCGGCGTTCATCGCTGACGGCTGGCGAGCCCTCGATGCTGATCAGCGGGCTGACGTTGCCGAGCTGCCGCATCTGGCGGGCGATGGCATCGGTCAGCAGCGTGCCGTTTGTAAAGAGCAGGAAATAGGCGTCCCGGTGTCTGGCGAACAGGTCGAACAGCCCCTTGTGCAGCAGCGGTTCACCCCCGAGAATCCCGAAGAAGAAGGAACCCTGCTCCTTGCTTTCGCGCACGATCCGGTCCAACGAGTCCAGGTCCAGTTCGCGGGGGGTGTTGCCATGGGTGACCCAGCAGCCCTGGCAGGCCAGGTTGCAGCGGTCGGTCACGGAAATGAACAGGAACGCGGGAAAGAAATCGGCACCCTTCGCCTGGCGCTGCTCGAAGCGGTTGACCGCCCGCATACCCTTCCAGCCGAACGTCCACGCGAACTTCGCCAGCACCCGCTTGTCCGGTTCCGTGATCATTCGCCTGATGAATTCAGTCCCCATTGGTTAATCCTTTGCTGAGCATGCGGCCCGCTCGGCTTCGGCCTGTCGCTCCTGCTGTGTCTTGAGCAGCCGTTTGCGCGCCTGCTGGCGACGCTGCGCCAGCGCCGCGTAGATGTCGTCGCCCAGCAGTTCACCGGCGCTGACGCGGGCGCGCGCCTTCAGGTTTTCTTCATCGGCGATCACATCCCCGTTCAGCGGGGACTCCTGGTCGCCCAGTTTCGGGAACATGATCGCCACCTGCGGGCAGATACGCGCGCAGGCAGGGCAATTGTACTTGCAGGAGCGGGGATTGGTCACGATCACGTTCCCCTCTGGCGAGCGGGAATAGACGCCGAACAGGCAGAAGCTCAGGCACTGCCCGCAGTTCGAGCAGCGGTCGTAGTCGATGACCGGGAACCACGGACGCCAGTCATCATGGCTGCTGGGCGGCATATCAACGGGCGATGCCTCGCTGATAGCGTCGAGGATGACCTCGGCATCCATCGTGCGCAAGTCCAGCAGGCGCAGTCCACTCTCGTCCAACGTGATTCCGGCGGCAACCAGCATCCCGTGCACGGCCCGGGGGTGGCAGGCGATAATCGTCAGCGTTCCGTCGTCCGCCATCTGTAGCAGCGCGGCATCGCGGTTTGCCGCCAGGCGGCAAAGATCGGGCAGCACGGCGAAGGGGACCCCGCGCGCGCGCAGTCCGTCGCGCACGGCGAGCCGGGAATCCTCGCCGCCGATCCCGGCATCCGCGCAATTGCAAAGCAAGACTTGATTTCGTGTCGCCATACTGACTCGCTCCCCTGAAACGTGACTTTGGCAGTATACCACCATTGAAGGGGCAATATAAAGTTCTTTTGTTGTTTTTTGTTGACGGCCATTGGCTTGAAGGCCATTATACCCAGA
>CAZZBA010000110.1:0-11526 GCA_964652765.1 uncultured Victivallales bacterium
AGTCGCCGATCGAGGAGCTTGAGCGGGTCTATGTCAAAAGCTACGAGCGGTCCAAGGCGGACGAGGGCTGGATGACGCAGTGCCGCCAGGAGCTGGTGAAGCTGCAGGCCGGTGACCCGGAGAACACCGCCCTCTGGAAGCAGTTCATCGCCTTGAGTCTCGGCGAGTTCGCGCGCATCTACAAGCGGCTGGGCGTCGCCTTCGACCTGGTGCGCGGCGAGAGTTACTACAACGACCGGCTGGCGCCGATGATCGCCCTGCTGGAGGCGAAGGGGCTGGCGACCGTCAGCGAGGGAGCCTTGTGCGTGTTCCTCGAGGAGGATGGCCTGCCCGTGTGCATCGTGCGCAAGAGCGATGGCGGCTTCAACTACGCCACCAGCGACCTGGCCACCGTGTTCTCGCGCGTCGAGGAGTTCGCGCCCGAGAAGATCATCTACGTCACCGACGAGCGTCAGCAGTTGCATTTCAAGCAGTTCTTCACGATCAGCCGCAAGCTGGGGGTGGTAACGCGGCTGGACCACGTCTGGTTCGGCCTGATGCGCCTGCCCGACGCGACGTTCTCGACACGACAGGGCAACGTGATCAAGCTCGAGCACCTGCTCGACGAGGCCGAACGCCGCGCGTTCGAGCTGATCAGCGCCTCCAGTCCGGACATGGAGGAGGCGCGCCGGCGCGAGGTGGCCCGCGCGGTCGGCATCGGCGCGGTCAAGTATGCCGACCTGAGCCAGAACCCGCAGACCACGGTTACCTTCACCTGGGACAAGGCCCTGGCGCTGGACGGCAATTCCGGTCCCTACCTGCAATATGCCTATGCGCGGATCGCCAGCGTGCGCGACAAGTATCGTGAACGGTTCCCCGATGGCGACCTCGAGGCGGCGGACCTGATGCTGACCGAGCCGGTCGAGCGCGACCTGATGATCCGGCTGCTGCGGTTCCCGGATGTCGTCATTCGCGCGGCGGAGGCCTACAAGCCGAGCATGGTGGCGGACTACCTCTACGAGCTGGCCCAGACCTACAGTTCCTTCTACCAGAACGTCCCCTTCCTCAAGGCCGAACCGGGCATCCGCGAGAGCCGGGTCCTGCTCTGCGGGGTGATCGCCGCCGTGCTGCGCCGCGGGCTGGACCTGCTGGGGATCGAGACGCCCGAGCGTATTTAATTGCAGCCGGGCGCGTAAAGCTGCTAGGTTAAACGCGCGTCGTTGAACGGCGCTGCAGGAATCGAATGGATAACCGGACCGGGACAGGCACACTATGAGCGAAGCTGAAATAACAGGGAACACGGCGGGAACAGCATCGGACAGCGGTGAATTGACGCTGGATTTGAACTTCGTGCCGCAGTGGGCGCGTCGTCCGCCGGATGCCAGCCGGTTCGGTCGGTTCGATGATGACGAGCACCCGCCGCGCCGCGGTGGCGGCGATTCCCGCGGCGGTCGCGGCGGTCGTGACGACCGTGGCGGCGACCATCGTCCGCCGCCGCGCCGTCCGGATGAGGCGTCCCGCCGCCGGACGGACCGGCCCGGCGCGAAGGAAGGACCGCCGGGGGCGGATCCCCGTATTGTCGCGCGGCCGCGCCGTGATGATGCCGCCGCGCGGCCGTCGCCGGACGCCCGTCCGGGGGAACGCGCTCCCGCGCCCCGTGCCGCCGGGTATGGCGCGCCGCCGCCTCCCGCGGTCGAGGCGCTGCCGATCAGCGTGCGGTTCCTGCCGGAACAGAAGGCGCTGAGCGATCTGATCCGCCGCGTGTCGTCAAGCCTCCGGGCGTATCCGCTGCTGGACCTGGCCGCGATGCTGATGTCGAAGGAGGGGCTCTGCTACGTCAAGCTCGATGTGCTGCCTGAGGCGAAAGACTTCCGCCTCTACCAGTGCAGGCACTGCGGCGCGCTCGCCCGCAGCCGCGAGGCGATCGAGGAGCATGCGCTCGAGGCGCATGTCGATCTGGTCTTCGATGTGCAGGAGGAGCAGGTTGATCCGCCGTCGGGTGTCTTCGTGTGCGTGGCGAAATGCGGCTACAGCGGTGTGCTGCTGGGACCGTCGAACCACCACAGCTATGCCGAGGCGGTCAAGCGGCTGCATGCCGAGCGGTTCGCCAATATGGATTTCGAGGTCTACCGGCGGCGTATCCAGACCTCGCACGATCCGGCGGATGTCGAGCGCTGGAAGCAGGAATCCTCCAAGCGGGTGGTCTACCGGCTCAAGGGCAAGGGCGGCGAGGGAGAGCAGGCGACCGAAGCCATGACGTGGGCCGACGCCCAGCGCCACCTGCGCACCGCGGTGGCTCCGGATGCAGTCGAGTCGTCGCGCCGCCTGGCCCTGCCGGAGAAGATCGCCCACGAGGTGCGCGATCCGGCGATCCGGCACATGCTGCGCGAGGAATGGCAGCAGGAGTCGCGCTTCCCGATCCATCTGGCGTTTGCCTTGCGGGCGGCCTTCCGGCACCGGGGGCTGCATCTCTTCAAGACGGGCGGAAGCCGCGACCGGGGCATGAATTTCGTGACGGCGGTCAAGCCCGTCCCGCTGGATCCGGAAACGGCTATCCCGGCGATCCGCGATGCACTGCTGTTCATGCAGGCGCATCCTGGATGCACGCGCAAGGACATGGTCGAGGCGCTGCGGCCGGGGGCGGCTCCGGATTCGGACGAGGTCAAGGGGCTGCTGCAGCCGATCCACTGGCTGGTCGAGAAAGGCCACGTGATCGAGTTCTTCAACGGCACCCTCTCGGTCCCCAGGATGGTCCGCCGGTAGATGGGGCCTTCCGTGGCGGTGTTATGCAACAACATCCAATATCCAAGGACCGAAGAGGCATAAATCTGTAATAAGGGGAGGATTCAAGTGGCAAAAGCAGCAAAGACGGCGATCGAGCCGACGCGGGAAGAGAACTATCCGGAATGGTACCAGCAGGTGATCAAGGCCGCCGAGATGGCCGAGAACAGCGCCGTGCGCGGCTGCATGGTCATCAAGCCGTGGGGCTACGCGCTCTGGGAGAACATCCGCGGGGCGCTGGATGCGATGTTCAAGGAGACAGGCCACGTCAACGCCTATTTCCCGCTCTTCATCCCCCTCAGCTTCCTCGAAAAGGAAGCCGAGCATGTCGACGGCTTCGCCAAGGAATGCGCGGTCGTCACCCATCACCGGCTGGAAGTGGGTCCCGAGGGCAAGCTGGTGCCGGCGGGCGAGCTGGAGGAGCCGCTGGTGGTGCGCCCGACCTCGGAGACTATCATCGGCGCGACCTATGCCAAGTGGGTGCAGAGCTACCGCGACCTACCCATCCTGATCAACCAGTGGGCCAATGTCGTGCGCTGGGAGATGCGCACCCGCATGTTCCTGCGCACGGCCGAATTCCTGTGGCAGGAGGGCCACACCGCCCACGAGACCCGCGACGAGGCCTGGGACGAGACGCTCAAGATGCTCGGGATCTACAAGACCTTTGCCGAGACCTACATGGCCATGCCCGTGCTCACCGGGGAAAAAACCGCCGGCGAACGGTTCCCCGGCGCCGTGAACACGTTCTGCATCGAGGCGATGATGCAGGACCGCAAGGCGTTGCAGGCGGGCACCAGCCACTTCCTCGGGCAGAACTTCGCCAAGGCCTCCGGTATCCAGTACCAGTCGCGCGAAGGGACGATCGAGCACGCCTGGACGACCTCGTGGGGTGTATCGACCCGCCTGATCGGCGGGATGATCATGACCCATGCCGACGACAACGGGATGATCATGCCGCCGCGGCTGGCACCCTCGCATATCGTGATCCTGCCGATCGTGCGCAAGCCGGAGGAAGAGGCACCGGTCCTGGCGTACTGCGACCAGTTGGCGGCGCGGCTGCGCAAGGTGACGTACCACGAGCGGCGGCTGGATGTGGTGGTCGACCGGCGCGACATGAACGGCGGCGAGAAGGGCTGGAGCTGGATAAAGAAGGGGATACCCGTGATCCTCGAAGTCGGTCCGCGCGACATGGCCGCCGACGCCGTGTTCGTCTACCGGCGCGACAAGACGCGCCAGGATCGTTTCAACCAAGGCGCGACGGCGTTTATCGAGGGCGTGGCCGCGCTGCTCGACGATATCCAGCAATCGCTCTTCCGGCGGGCGCTGGAGCAGCGCGCCGCCTGTACGCGCGAGATCGACAACTGGGACGATTTTACGGCGTTCTTCACGCCAGCCAACCCGGCGCAGCCGGAGGCGCACGGCGGCTTCGCGATGTCGCACTGGTGCGACGGGGCCGGGTGCGAGGCGCGAGTCAACGACGCCCTGTCAGTCACGATCCGCTGCATCCCGCTCAACCGCTCGGAATCGGGCGGGGGAGCCTGCGTGGTGTGCGGCAAGCCGAGCACCGGCCGCGTTGTCTTCGCCAAGGCCTACTGACCTACGGGCAGCCGGGCGAAAATGAGGGGGTCAACTGAAGTTATTAGGTAGGCCAGCCGCCCATGGCGGTGGGCGAAAACGGGTTGGTAACTGGAGAAAAATGAATCGAACATCCAACAACCAACGCCCAAGCCTGGGAGTCTTTCGTTGGATCGTTGGGCGTTGGATGTTGGGCGTTGAAATGAATTGAAGTTACAGACTAGCCCGTTACGTTTTCGGTGCTTCCGCCGGCAGGTGGATATGGAAGACCGTGCCCTTGCCGGTTTCCGTGTCGAAGCGGATCGTGCCGCCGTGGGCGGTTATGATCGACTGCACGATCGCCATGCCCAGGCCGAGCCCCTTCTTCTTGCCGTACGTGGCGAAGGCCTCGAACAGGTTGTGCCGCACCTGCTCGGGAATACCGGGGCCATTGTCGGCGACATGCAGATGCAAGTTGCCGGCATCGTCCTGTTCGGCCTCGATCCGCAGGCGGCTGCCGGCCCGACCCTCCATCGCCTGGGCCGCGTTCGAGGCCAGGTTCTGAAGGACGCGCAGCAGCTTGTCCTCGTCGGCGCAGACGGTGCAGTCGGCTGGCGCGATCTGCAGGTCGATCCCGAGCGAGTTGAAATAGTCGCGGTTCAGGCGGTCGAAACGCGCCAGCAGGTCGGCCAGCGCGAACGGGGCTGCCTTCAGGGCCGTCACGCCGCGCGAGAACTCCAAAACCTCCTCGGCCATGCCCATCATGCGGTCGATCTGCTCGGACATCATGCCGCAGTACTTCGTGCAGTCCGGATGCGTCTTCTTGATCATCTCGGCCAGCATGTTGATCACGGTGAACGGGTTGCGGAAGTCGTGGATGATGCCGTTGATCATCTTCCCGACCAGGGACATCCGCTCCTGGCGCACGCGTTCCTCGACGTGCCGCTGGTTGCTGTCGCGGATGCGCCCGATGATTTTGATCGTCAGATCCAGCCCGGCGTTGGCATCCCGCAGATTTTCCAGGATGACCTGGCGGGGGATGGCCGCCATCCGTACCGGGCCGGCGGCGGAAACCGTGGCGCTGCGGGGCCCGCCGTCGAGCACGGCGAACTCGCCCAGGAAATCATTGGCGTGGATATGGGCGATGACCTGGTTCTGCCCCGAGGTGTCATGCTTGCTGATTGCGACCGAGCCCTCCAGTACCAGATAAAGGTTGTCTGGCGGATCACCCTCCCGGAACAACACGGCACCGTCCTCGAGTTCCAGCAGTGATGCACCGGTGGCCATCGTCGTCGACATTTCCTGATCGAAGAAAGCGAAAAAGGAATGATCGGTTACGTTCATGACCGCGTTGTAACAGAATCGCGGAATGATTTCCATGCCAAATTGACGAAAAATATTTTGACTTCCATTCGTATAAACAGTAGAAAGCATTCCATGACACACCGAAAGAGTTTTCAACGTCGTTTGCGTGCGGTCACCGTCTCCGGTGCGGCAGGACTTTTCCTGGTGCTGGCGGTCTGTGCCCAGGACACTCTGGACACGGGCAGCGGCCTGACGCCTGAGCAGGAGCGGGAACTTGAATATGCCGATCGCCTGCTCGAGGCGCGGATGCCGAACTACTCGACGCTCGTGCTGGAGAAGCTCAATCTCCCGCCCGAGATCATGAACATCCGCAAGGTGCAGGGGTTCGGGGCGCTCGGGCAGTTCGACAAGGCCGAGGCGCTGGTGGCTGCGAATCCGGGCGACACGCAGGGGGCCTGGGCGCTGAAGCTGGCGCTGGCGGATGCCTACTACGCGCACGGCAAGTACGACAAGGCACAGGCGTTGTACGAAAGCTTCTTCAAGAAGTTCCCGAATGGCCCGGAAGGCGCCCTGAAACCTTTCTATATGGCTTCGGCCTACAAGTACGCCCAGATGATGCTGCTGACGGGCAACCGCATGGCGGCCGCCGATGCCTACCGCATGGCCATCAAGACCAAGCCCGAGCGTCACGTCACCCGCCAGCTCCAGAGCGAGCTATCCGAGGTGCTGATCCAACTGGCCGAGCAGGCGAAAGGTCCCGAGCGCGAGGCCCTGCTGAAAGAGACGAAGGCGATCGTCGATGAGATCCTGTGGAAACAGGACGTCTGGTTCGGGCGCGCGGTCGTGATGATGGCGCACATGCGCATGATGCAGGGCAATATCGACGGGGCGCTTTCACTGGTCGAGGACTACAGCGCCGAGTTGACCAAGATCGACGAGGATCTCCAGGCCGGGTCCACCCCGGATGAGGATCTGACCAAGCTCAGCCCCATGGCGCAGTGCCGCTACCTGATCGGCAAGATCATGCAGGAGGAGGCCGAGCGGATCATCAAGGAGGGCGGCGACCGCCAGAAGGCGCTGGAGCTGTTGACCGGCAAGGGTGGAAAAACCTCCGGCGCGGTGCAGCATTTCCTCAACGTGTTCATCCGCTACCCCAACACCGCATGGGCGCCCGATGCCGGCAACCGCTTCCGCAAGGTCGAGGCGTTGCTGAAAGAGGTCTTCGGCAAGGAAATCAAGACCAAGATCACCCCTGATCAATGGGCCGCGGTGGAGGCCGCCCAGTTCCGTGAGGCGCGCACGTTGTTCAACCAGCAGCGTTTCGCGGAGGCGGTGGAGCTCTACGAGCAGGTGCTCGGGCTCTTCCCCGACCGCGAGACCGCCGTACAGGCGCTTGGTGAACTGGCGGCCTGCTACATCGAGACCGGTGATATCGTCCTGGCCGATACCGTGGTCAGGCACACCTCCGAGCGTTTCAACAAACACCCGACCCTGATGGCGCTGGCAGGCGACCAGGTGGTCCGGGTCGCCTTCAAGTACGGCGAGATGAACAACCCCGAGAAGCTGCGCGAGACCTACGGTGTATTCTTCGAGTACTTCAAGAACCATCCCCGCACGGTGCTGGAACTGTACCGCTACGCGGATGAGGCGTTCCGCAACAACGATCTGGATCTGGCGCTCGAATACTACCAGCGGATCGTAGCTGACCACGAGGACAAGCCGGCCTACATGGATGCGCTGAACCGCATCACGACGATCTATGAGAAGCAGGGCAAGGTCCAGGAGCAGCTCAAGGCCCTGAATGTGCTGATCAAGAAGCTGGAGGAGCGCGGCGAGAAGACGCACCTGCAGATCAGCGCCATGTACCGCTTTGCGGCGGCGTTGAAGGGGCTCGGTCCCAAGTTCGCGGATCCGGCTGTCAAGAAGTTCAATGAACTGGAGGCGCTGCTGAAGGACGAGGCCACGCGGGCCGCCTACCAGAAGAATCCGGATGAGGCCAAGGCCAACCTGCAGGTGCTGCAGGGGGCGATGCTCTTCGGTGCCATTTCCGATGCCACGCGCAAGGAAGTGCCACAACCGGTGCTTGATGCGTTCGAGAAGAAGGTCGGGAAAAAGGTACCGCCCGAGGTAATCCTGAAGAGCTACTACAAGGTCAACGCGATCAAGAAGCTCGAGGATCTGGTGAAGCAGTTCCCCGATTCCGCCTTTGCGCCCTCGGCGCTCAGCCAGGTGGGTACACTCTATACCGTGATCGGCAAGGCCGACGAGGCGCGGAAAACCTTGCAGCAATTGCAGAAGGATTACCCGGACTCGAAGGAGGCCAAGAACGCGGTCTTCATGATCGGGCTAAACCTGCTGGAGATGGGGATGCGCACCGAGGCGGTGGCCTATTTCAAGCAGATGTTCTCGGGCGAGGGTGAATACACGCCGTCGCAGCTCCTGACGGCCAGCCGGACGCTCTTTGACGCGGGTGAATTCGCCATCGCGGTCGAGGGCTATGATCGGGTTATCCAGTCGGAAAAGGACCAGACCCTGCTGGAACCGGCCCGGGTCGGCAAGGGGCTGGCTCTCGTCAGGCTGGAGCGTTTCGACGAAGCCGTCACCCTGCTTGAGAAGGTGCTCGAGGACTACCCGAAATCGGGCTACACGGTGGACATCTGCCGCGCAGCCAGCGCGGCCTATGCGGCGGTGGCCAGTGTGACGGCGGAAGAGCCGAAACGCTTTGAACTGTTCAACAAGGCCGTGACGGTGATGAACCGGGCGCAGAAATTCGCCAAGAATGACGGAATAAAGACGGAACTGTCTGTCGGGGTGGCTCGCACTTTCGAGCGCAAGGCAGCGGCGGAAAAACAGTTCGGTACGCCGGAAAAGGCCGCGTCCTACCGTGATGAGGCCGTGGCGGCCTATCAGTCGGTGATCATGTTCCGTAACCCGAACGATGAGGCGGTGGCCCCGCACCTGCAGGATGCCTATGTCGCCTGTCTGCCGCTGATGCTGGAGATGGGACGCTGGGACGATGTCGTGCAGGACGCGCAGAACTATATCAATGCGTTCCCGAATGGGAAGCACATCCTGGCGGTCACTCAGGCAAGGAACCGTGCCCGCGTGAGCGGGGGTGCGGCACAAACCGGAGAAACGACAGTTCCAACGACCGGCGTAACGACCGGCGTAACGAACAGTGTAACGACAGGCGAAACGACAGCTAATACAACAGTTGAACCGACCGGCGCAACGAACGGTGTAACCACAGTTGAACCGACCAGCGTAACGAACGGTGCAACGACAGTTGAAACGACCGGCGAAACCCCGGCGGCGGAAGATAAACCGCTGCCTTGATCAAGGAGATGGACATGAATACTCTGACAACGCAATCAGTCGTTGCCGTGCACTCGCGGCTTGTGGTGGCCGTGGCGATGCTGCTAGCGGTGACGGTGCTTCCTTGCGTGGCGCAGCATGAGGCGACACTGGTCATGAAGAACAGCGGCGCGCAGGTGCAGGGGATCGTGCGTTACCTGGCCGCCTCGCGCAGTTTCGAGATCACTGAAAAGGCTAAGCAGGTGACGCGCACAGTGAAGGCGTCGGATGTGGACAGGGTAATCCTGGCGCAGCAGCCGGCGGGCCTGCAGCAGGCCGTCCAGCAGGTCAACAGCGGTAACTACACGCCGATCGCGGTGCTCCAGCAGATCGCGGCAGCGTATCAGATGCTGGGGCCGGATGTGGTGGCCTCGCAGGCTCTGGCGCTCGCATACCTGCGAACCAGCAAGACCAAGGACGCGCTGAAGATCTGCGAGGATTTGCTGAAGAACAACCCTGATGCGCTCAACGACGGGAATTTCGCCAGCGTCTACTGGGAGACCCTGCTGGCCGAGGGGAAGACGGTCGCCCTGCGTGCCAGCCTGCGTACCGCGGTCGAGACCGGTGGACGCGAAGTCGCCGCCGTGGCCCAGGTGCGCCGCGGTGATCTGGAAATGCAGGATAAAAAACCGCGCGAGGCGCTGCTGGACGGTTACCTGCGCACGATCCTGCTCTTCCAGGATGTCGCCTTCATCCAGCCCGAGGCCCTCTACAAGGCCATCAAGGCGCACGAGGCGCTCAACGAGATGCAGTATGCCGAGCGCTGGCGCAAGCGGCTGCTCGGTAGTTTCGGCACCAGTGAATACGCCGCGAAGATCAAATAGGAAAAACGATTTCATGAAGCCGACGCCTGCGGTTGGGCGCGGATGGCATGACACAAACAAGAGGGAGACCGGTCGCATGAAGAAGGGGTTGGTTTTGTTTTCGGTATTGGGTGTGATGGCATTGGCTTTGACGGCAGGTGCTCTTAACGGGCAGGAAGCGGCGGGAACACTGGTGGCGACGGATACCGGTGAGGCCGCGCAGGCACCGGCGCAGGATATGAGCCCCGGTAGTCAATTTATCGCGGTTGTATTCAAATCCGGGGTAATGTCCTTTATCCTCTGGCTGTTCCTCTTCGGGGCTGGCGGAGCGGGTGTGTATGTCGTGACGGATTGCGCGATCACGATTCGCTCGTCGAAGATCCTGCCGCAGAAACTGATTGACTCCGTGACGACGGCCATGGCCGAGGGCGATGTGCTCAAGGCGCTGAAGTGTTGTGACGATGAACCCGGTCCGCTGGCGAATGTGCTGAGTGCAGGGTTCAGTCATGTCGAGGAGGGCTTCGACGTGATCGAGGAGGCCATCTCCACGGCCGCTGGCATGGAGACTGAGATGGCTCTCGGTGGTGGCCAACCTGGCGCCGATGCTGGGCCTGCTCGGTACGGTGCAGGGTATGATCGTCGCGTTTGCAACGCTGGCCGCAGGTGTGCCGGATGTGGGCCTGCTGGCTCTGGCCATTGCGCAGGCGCTTTACACAACGGCTGCCGGTCTGGTGATCGCCATCCCGAGCGTGGCCTGCTACTATTCCTTCCGTAATACCGCCAACCAAATTGTGCTCCGGATGGAAGCGCTGACGATGGAGATGATCAAGGATCTGCGTCACGTTGAAGTGGTTGAAGACTAAGCTCTTCAGGGGAAGCAAACATGGCCAAGAAATACACAGACGGTTGCGAACTGGACATGACGCCCATGATTGACGTCGTGTTCCAGATGATCATTTTCTTCATTGTAACGATCAAGATGGACGAGAACATCAATGAGGAAATCAAGCTCGAGACCGCCAAGGATGGTCCTGTGTACAAGGATCCTGATCCCCGGACGATTGTGATCGAGGTCGATCGGCGGGGCTGGATCTCCATCAACAACCTACAGCTCAACGATAAGAAGCTGCGGGATATCATGCTCGGGCGGTTCCAACGCCTTGGAACCTTCCCGGTGATGATCCGGGCGGATAAGAATACGCAGCATAAGGATGTACGCAGGGTCATGGATATCTGCACGGCGGTTGGCATCTGGCGTATTGATTTTGCGGCAATCAAACAAGCGAAAGACTAGTTTAAGGAAAGAATCCAGCCATGGGAAAGACACGAAGAGCCAAGAATAAGGGCGATAATGTCAAACTGGAGATGACGCCGATGATCGACGTGGTCTTCCAGCTTCTTATTTTCTTTATTGTCACGCTTAAGGAGACGGATCTGCTATCGCATCTGGATGTCTCCCGCCCGGCCCCGGATAGCACTGCCGTTCCTGAGGAGAATCCGGACGAGATGCTGACCGTCCAGATCGGTAAGGAAGGCTGGGTGGTCAACGGCCGCCCTTACATCAATGCCCATTTTGACCAGATGGACAAGCAGTTGACGCGTTTCGCCTCGATCAGTCGCAAGTCCAGCGTGATCATCAAATGCACCAGTGAATCGCCACACTCCTACCTGGTGCGGGTGCTCAATATCCTGGCTCGCGAAGGCATGACGAACATATCCGTCTTCAGTTTGTAGGCGGGCATTCTCTTTT
>CAZZBA010000111.1:0-11478 GCA_964652765.1 uncultured Victivallales bacterium
CTGGACAAGAAGAAGGCTATTATTTCCGTCGCCGTGGAGCCGGCCGACAGCCCGGTGATCTCGCAGACCCGCGCGGGCGAGTCGCTCAAGCCCGGCCCGCACAAGATCCAGGGCATCGGGGCGGGCTTCATCCCGAAGACGCTGGACCTGTCGATCATCGACCGCGTCGAGACCGTCACCAACGAGGAGGCCTACGAGATCGGGCGCCGGCTCGCCAAGGAGGAAGGCCTGCTTTCGGGCATTTCCTGCGGCGCGGCGGCGGCGGTGGCCGTTCGGCTGTCCAAGGATCCGGACTTTGCCGGCAAGAACATTGTCGTCATCCTGCCCGACGCCGGCGAGCGCTACTTCTCAACCCCGCTCTTCGACGCATAGGGCAGCACCTTCATTCCCCGATGATCTTCACCAGCAGGCTTCGTATGTGCCGTTCAGCCATCTTCCGTCGGGGTAAATGAGCTGATATGGAGGAGATTCAAATTCAATCTTGACGACAGGCGCCAGATCGCCAGGGGGCAATTCAGGAAGTCCGGAAATCTTCCATCTGGCATTGCGCATCGGCTCCACCTTCAACTTCTGGCCCGTAGTCAGGAGCTCTGCTGAACGGATCGCCGGTCCGATCTTCGAGATCACAAGGTAATCTCCCGGATAGTAGAAGATGGTCAGGTATGCTGTATTCTTTCTGCTGGTGAACATGCCGTACTGGTAGCATGGCCCCTGCACGGTTTCCGTATAAATACCGCCGGGCGATGTGCCATAGACCGCTTCGCCATGTTTCTCCAGCCACTTGCCGATCCGGTCCAGAACCTCCCTGTCGCGTTGAGCAACATACCCCCGCTCATCCGGACCGATATTGAAC
Source organism: uncultured Victivallales bacterium (assembly GCA_964652765.1). Taxonomy (GTDB): domain Bacteria; phylum Verrucomicrobiota; class Kiritimatiellia; order UBA8416; family UBA8416; genus UBA8416. The sequence continues at coordinate 854 of CAZZBA010000111.1, forward strand.
AGGAAATTCCCCCCTAACCGCACCGCCTCCATAAAGTTATACAGCACCTGTCCTGCGGTTTTATCAGCTATCGAATGCCGGATGTTGCCCCAGTTTGGCGCATAGTTGAGCGTCATGCAGGCTTCCCATGGGCGGCCGGCGTCATCAGCACTAATATGCTGCTCCGGAGTTCCAAAATCACCCATGTCCCCTCCTCCGCGGTTGTTGATCAGGATTCCCGGCTGGAGCTCGCGCGCCATATTGTTCAGTTCAACCGTGCGGTAGAACTCTGCCGCGCCAGACTGATCAACCGGTCTGGATTGATATCCGATGCTTCCAGGCGTCCTGCTGCCGGGCACCCGCGGAGCGTCATACCACAACACATCGATCTTGCCGTAGTTTGTCAGAAGCTCGCGTACCTGGGCATGAATCTTGTCCACCATCTGCACCAGATCGTCAGGATGGCTCTCCGGCGCCCAATACCCCTGCCAGCGCCAGTTCAGAATTGAATAGTAGAGGCCTACCTTCAGCCCGCGCCTCCTGAGTGCTGCAACATATTCAGCGATAAGATCCCTGCCAGGCCCTGTCTCGACTGCATTGAAAGTGTCGGTTGCCGTCTTGAACATGCAGTAGCCATCGTGGTGCATAGTGGTCAGCACCACATACTTGGCCCCGGCACGGACGGCCTGGTCTGCTATCTGGTCAGCCCAGTCAGCTGCCGGATGGAATCTGTGAGCAACATCAAGATACTCGTCAAAAGGCATGAAATCGCGCGCCAGGATCTGTTCCCCGCGTCCGAGAACACTGTAACACCCCCAGTGAACAAACATCCCGAACTTGCCTTCATGCCACCATTTCATTCTCTCTTTGATAACTTGGGCCATAAACCAACTCCCTTATTATTCAACATAAACAAAATTGCAATCCACCACTCAGTTAACCGGTTTCAGTGTTATTAGCTTCAGGCTGATGCCGCCAAACTCAGGACCGGCAAATTTCCAAGCGTCCTTCTGAAAGTCAATACCATCCGGGATCGTGCGGTTGAACGCAAGACTGTTCTTGCCTGCCTTCAACATTACAGTCACCGGTTTCGAATCACCCCATTTCCCCACCGTATACGGCATCTCAACTTTAACAGGCTCTTTGGCATCGTTAACCGTCAGGACAAAAAACTGGTCTCTATTGACGGTACAGGCTTTCACAACAAGGTCATACTTGCCGGCTTTAGGAGCCGTAATTTCATAAGAAAAGGGCTCCGGCAAATCATAGCGCCGATAATGAAGCTGCTTGCCTCCATCACGGCTGTTCATCATCACAATCTTCAACGTGTTGGTTGTTGGAGAGGTACAGGCAACCGCCGGAACATTCATAGAGCCATCTTCAGCAACCGTAATCTTCCTGTCATCAGCGGTTATTTCCGGCTTCATCAACTGCTCCGGGAATTTGGGAGTTCCCTTGTTGCCGGCTTCAGCCAGCCACGGCACGATCAATACTTCGGGCTTGTGCCAATCCGGCTTCTTCCCGCCCCTTTCGAGGCAAACAGCCATGGCCTTATTCAACGCTAAAGCGTTCCACAGACCTCCGGTTTCTTCCGGTTTCATCCCGTCGATCCTGGCTTCACCAAGAACATCGCCGGTCCATTGGGCACGGCAGACTTTTTCATAATCCTGCGGGTAATCGCGAGCTATCGCATGTATATGGAAATACCAGGCCCGCATCGGTTCGACCTGGTCAACAGTCCAGAACCCATTGACCCACGAGACGCCTAGAATCGAGCTCCACCCATGAGGCGTCCAATAGAACATCGCAGTGTGGCTTCGAAGGCGACCGCCCCAAACGGGTATGCCGAAGGAACGTCCCAGGCATCGCCCGAAAAATGCCTTGGGGCCGCACACTCCGCCCTTGTCGATCCACTGCTGCATCGCTGTGTACGGCAGGCTTTCATCACGCTCCTGCGGCTTATGCCCAAACTCTGTGTTCATGAGTCCGACATAGCGCGGAATATACGCCTCAGGGGCATTGATCATGTCGGGGCGATAGTTCCAGAGCATTTCCCGCATCCAGAGCATATCTTCTTCTGTATGAGGATCATTGACAATCTGCCTCAGGAGCCATGTGGAATGCTCGTCAAAATGAGAGTCCAGCTCTTTGTCGAGGTATGATTTCTCGTAGAACTTGTAGCGCTTGACCGGATCGACCTCTTTATACCCGCAGAGCTCAGGCGCCGCCAGCTCAAGCGCTATGGCCATTGCCACCCTGTTCAACACACCAGTCTTGGCGCTGTTGTTCGTGGCCAGTATGCTGCTGTATATCTCCATAGCTTTGCCATAACGCCCCGCCTTGGCCCCGCCTGCATGCAGCATCCTCTTCATCATGTCCGGATGATCCAGCAGATAATCAATCAGCTTCTGCTTGTCGGTTCCCTGCTGAACGAATTCAGCCAGACCGCGCGGCGTGGCAGCCGCCAGAAGCGAGCCTTTCACCAGCTTATCATCCAGATCCCCGCTGCTCAGGAAAGCGTCCAAATCGGTGAGGATGGGCTGTGCCAGAGCAAGATCGTCAACCTTCTTGTCCTTGCGGGCCGCGAGAAACGCATCCGCCTTTGCTTTGTCTATCTGCGGAATCTTTCCCGTTAGCTCAGTCCTGATAGACTCAAGCATGGCGTTGTACTCGGCCATTGCTTTCACGCCCCCAGGCGTCAACGGAACGTCCTCCGCACCTGACGGGACTACGGAACTGAAATACGCCATCATACCACACAGCATGACCGCCATGCTGGAAACAAAACACTTATCTTTTGCCACTTTACCTTCCCGCCCTATCATTTTTTTGCACCTCTGGTCATAAACTGATTGATCAAAGGACTGTCCCTTGGCAACCCCGTGATCTGCCCCTGTCGACTCAGCGGCTTTTTTGTGTCCCCTGCGTTATCAGTTCAGTCGCTTTCTCAGCGAAACGCTGGCCGAGGACGTTATATCCCTCCGGAGAATAATGCAAATCATCCACTATCGTGTCTCCCTGTTTCCTGTTATTCAAATCGTCGGTGTCCACCCAGGCGCCGCGCGGGTATGACTCCGCAAACTCAACTTGCGTCCGGCGAATGTACTTGGCTCCTTCAAACATCCGCTTATGCTTCCCCTCTAGCGGCTTCTCGGGATGGATGCCGGCGTCGCTGATCCGCCCGATGACGAGGTTGATCTTTTTGAATGCGAGGTCGGCCTCAAGCTGGCCTAACAGTTCCTTCAGGTAGACGTCGTATGCCGTATTGTTCAAATCCGATTCCCCCTGCATCCAGACAAAGGTGACGGTCTTCAACGATTGCCCCGCAGTCGCCGTCTTCACCTTTTCCATCAGGCGACCATATAGCTCGCCCCTCACCTTAGGCACCCGGCCCGTCGTCGGCGGTGGGAATTCGTGGTTCGACTTGACCCAGCTACGGATCGACTGGCCACCGTGCGCATCCTTGACAACGATCACCTTGTCCTTGCCGAAAGCATTGGTCACCGCAGGGGTGAACGACACTTCGGGTTTCAGCCCCACCATGTTCGATTGCCCGGAAAGGATGAAGAGGTGCTTGCCGTTATCGTCGGGTTCAGCGGCGATACAGATCGCTGATTGCAAGCCATGTAGACAACTTAAGAGGATCGCCGCGAAAAACAAATGGTATGTAAGCATGGTTTTCATGGAGTATTATTCCGCGCTTAAGTAATTCGTGCCTTTATAGTAGATTCTCATCGTTTTTATCTGCCGACAAAAACAATATGTCATAATCTATGGCGGGTCGCTATTGTTCATTTTGCTGAGAATACTTGATTTATTCAATCGCCTTAACCATGTTATTCCATTCTTTGGATAGTTTCCTGTTCTGGTCGACACCCTCAAATCGGGGGACGGTTTTAATTGTTTTGCTCCAGTCGCCATTGTCCAATTCCGACTGGAGCAAAACACAACGACCGAAGCAGCCTGCAGCGTCAGTTCAAACAAAGCACCAGGCTGACCCCGGCGGAGTTTCGCAAAACCCACCGATGACACGATCGCAGCTAATGGGGTTTTACCGGATTGCAGATGACCTCAGCTCCTTTTGCGTCTGGCGGCGACCTGCTGGCGTTGGGCCATCGCCTTGTCTGCTGCGCCTGCGTTACGGCGGGCCTCTTTAGCGTTTTTCTTCATTTCAGCCACCGTCTTGGTCTTGATCCGGGCAGCCCCTTCGGTCCCATGCACACCCAGCTTTTCCTCGGAGGCAAAGCGGGCTTTGGCGGCCGGGATCGCTTTCTTGTACTGCGGCAGCCACTTGGCCTGTGCCACCAGCATCTCATCCACCATCTGGGATATTTCTGGTGGAGTACAGACGGCCGAGGTCAGGGGGTCCATCAACACCGCCTGCTTGAGCAGGTCCACGTCCCCGTGAACCGCCGCTTCCACCGCTAGCCGCTGTACACTGACGGAGGCATTACAGATGGCCGCGCAACCCAGCGGCAAATCACCTACCTTGGGCACGCTGATTCCGTTACGGTCAACATAGGCCGGGACTTCCACAATGGCGTCATCCGGCAGATTGGTGATACAGCCATCATTCTCGAGATTGAAGTGGCCACGGTATACGCGACCTGTCTTCAGCGCCTCAATAATATAGCTGCAGTGCTCATGACCCCGGGTTTCAGCCGAAAAGACCGCTGGTTTCGCTTTCATCCAGTTGGGGAAATCGGTCTCAAACCAGTTCCGGCCTTCCGTACAAACCCGCAGATAGCCACCGGTCTCGCCGTCAATCCAGCTTCCCATGTGGATCCATTTATGGAGCTCTGCCGGACGTTTTCGATACCACGCCACGTATTCTGAAACATGCCCGTTGGATTCGGTGGTGTAATAGCCAAACCGCTTGAGCATATCGATGCGCACTTTCTCCGACTGACTGAACGCAGGATGTTTCTCAAACCCCTTCAGCAATCGTCCGGTCCAGTCCTCTCCCTGATAGCGGACCTGGATATACCAGGTCTGGTGGTTAATACCGGCACAGATGATATCCACATCTTTCGGCGTGATCTTGATGTAGCCCCTGTCCTCGGGCTTCTTCTTCCCGTTCACCAGGAGCCGGATCACCTCGGTGATCTGCCAATGCCCGCCTTGCACACCGTGACACAAGCCAAGCGTGGCGACGCCACCATATTGAGTGGCCGCCCATGTGTTCATGGCATTCGGGTTGGCGTAGTTCAAAAAGAGACAGTCAGGGGCGGCCACCTCGCGGATATCTTTACAGAAGGCCAGGATCTGCGGGATATTGCGCTGGCCATAGAGAATGCCGCCTGTGCACAGCGTATCGCCCACGCACTGATCCACGCCATATTTAAGCGGGATATCGATATCCAGTTTAAACGCTTCAAGGCCTCCGATACGCGTCGTATTGATCACAAATTCGGCACCTTCAATCGCTTTACGCCGATCCGTCGTGGCAATAATTCGAGCAGGCAGTTTGTTCGCCTTGATATCACGCCGGGCGAGCTGGGTGATCATATCCAGATTCCGGGGATTGATATCCATGAACCTGAATTCGGTATCCCTGAGCTCAGGAACCGTCAGCGTATCTTTCATAAGCCCACGTGTAAATCCAATGCTTCCCGCCCCTATAACCGCAATTTTGACTGGCATTTTCTGATCTCCTGTTAACAAAAGTCAATTTTCATATTAAAAAAATTCGCCATATCATACACACCCTCAGTCCCCAATAATCTTAACAAGCACGCGCTTCTTGCGCATGCCGTCGAACTCGCCGTAGAATATGCGCTCCCACGGGCCGAAGTCGAGCTTGCCCTCCGTGACGGCCACCACGACCTCGCGCCCCATGATGGTGCGCTTGAGGTGGGCGTCGGCGTTGTCTTCACCCCCGTTGTGGGCATACTGGGAATAAGGCTTTTCAGGCGCAAGCTTCTCCAGCCACTTCTCGAAATCGGCATGCAGCCCGCTCTCGTCATCATTGATGAAGACGCTGGCGGTGATGTGCATGGCGTTGACCAGGCACAACCCATCGCGGATCCCGCTCTCGGCCAGGCATGCCTCCACTTCGCCGGTGATGTTGATCAACTGCCGCCTTTTCTCGATATTGAACCAGAGTTCCTTGCGGTACGATTTCATATCCTCCTTCCCGAAGCCATCGGCAAGCGGAAACGGTCTCCGTTCACTGCCCAGCCCGGACGATTCCGTAGCGGAATACGCCTTTGCGGGTCTGCAACAGGATACTGCTGCCTGTGTCATCCGACACGAGCGTCATGGCGGTGGGTTCAGAGGCAAGCGGCAGCTTGCTGATCTCACATCCTTTTTCAATGTCCCACATGAAAACATGATTGCCCGTCGCGGCGCACAGATAGCGCCAGCTTCCAGCGAACAGGCAAGCCAGGACCTTCTTGGTGTTCGGCTCCTCCCGTCCCTTCATCTCGACCGTGCTGCAGTCAAAGGTTATGACCGGCTTGCGGGCCTGGGTATCGACCACATGAATGCGTGAGCCGAATAGCCGTGGCGGCCGACGACGAAAATCGGTGTCCGTGATGTAGCCTCCAATCGCCGCCAGTCCGCCGCCGGCAGAGATGGCCGTACAAGAGGCCTCCTCTGCGCGCCAGCTTTCGTTTTCAAAAACCGCCAGCGGCCAGAGGTCCCGCTCATTCTGAGGCTTTGGCAGGGCCAGCCGATCACCCGCGTATGGAGTCGGCCCGACAAGATTGAGCTCGACAGACTTGGTTCTCGTCCATTCCGCTATTTCAAACCCCGTCAGGCTGCATGCGGAATCCACCGCCCGCTGGACCGCGTTGATCGATGCACTGTTGCGCGTGAAGCCATCGGAGGTTGGCATCCCCCTGCTCCCCATCGGTGGCGTCGAGATCGCTCGCACTTGCGCGGTCTGGTTGTCTATAAACCGGATGTCCGCATGGGCCGTGGCTGAAAAGTAGTCGGCGATTCCGGGCACGACCTCGACAGAGAGATAAACCCCCAGCAGTCCGTCGATATCGAATTTGCGCGAATTCTCGATGAACGTTTCGGCCGTGACAAAGGCACCGGGATCCTCCAGCGTCTTGAATACATCCTTGAGTTCGTTCGTCTTCTTCTCGTCGAGCACGGCAATATCATGATCCGCAAGTATCTCCTCCATGCGCGACTGGGCGGCCTTGACCAGCGCTTCCGCCTGCGGGTTCTGCGCGAAGATCGCCACCGCGATCTTCTTCCCCTGAAGGAACTTGACCGAGACGGTTTCATCCGCAAGCGGTTTCCGGCACGCCCATGACATCATGCAAAACACGATTGACACAAGCTGCCATTGCCGAAGGATACTGTTGCGTATGCCTTGCATCATTCCCTCCCCAATCGTGTTAACCGGGTCTCCCGTTCACCACTTGCGCCTGCCCCGGACGCCATCGTGATCACCACTGTATTGACCGAGCCATCCCGGCGTCAATTCTTTTCTGGTTCACTTTGCGCTTAAAGGAGAATCTTTGTGGTTGATTGCACGTGCGTACTTTACACAACATTACCCTAGGACAGGGTGGGATCCAAGGCGCACAAGGGCGCCTGGCTTGCTGGTCGTTGGCGAAAGGAGGTAAGCCGACCTATCAGGACGGGGCAGCACGGGATCAGGTGCAGTATATCAAAACTCAACATGCAGGAAAGGATCGTGATCATGAAAAGAATTATCGTGGCTGTGGCGGGGTTGCTGGTTGTCGCGGGTAGCGTGCTTGCCGGTACGCAGGCGGGTATGAGTGAAGTCCAGATTCAGGGATCGTTCGACCGTAGTGGCAACAGCGAGAACGACGATCAGGACTATACCGCCACCGGGCAACTCGGCTACAACTATTTCCTGGCGCCATATATGTCGTTCGGTGGTGTCTCGACCCTTTCCAGTAGCATGAGCGTTCCGGAAGAAGGCGATGAGACGACCAGCCAGACTGTTTTCGCCATGCTGCGTCTCAGTTTATACCTGACGAGCGGTTCTGCGCCAATCGTGCCGTATTTAGGCGGCCAGGGAGGCGCGGCCCTCCTCACCTGGCAGAACGAAGATTCTGACGATTCATCCATCAGCCTGGTATATGGTGGATTCGGCGGCTTGAAAATCTTCGCGTCGGAAAAAACATCATGGAACGTCGAAGGCAGCTATGTGATCTACGAGCCGGATGTTGAAGAGAACGAGGGGAACGTCACCTACAATACAGCGGCCTTGACCGTGGGCTTCTCATACTTCTTCTAAACGGTTTGACACACGACGGTGTTCAGGGATCCGGCACGCTTCAATAGGGCACGCATCCCTGGACACCGGCTTGCATTCCCCTGATACCCCGGAAACCATCATGCATTACTGCTTAAGCCGAGGCCTGCTTGGCGCGTTGTTGTCCGTAACCATGGCGCTTCCCTGCACGGTTATCGGAGCCAAGGTCCCGATATGGGTATCAAGTGCCCCGATCGACCCTGATTATTACCACGGCGTGGGTATGGCACACAAGAAGGACCAGGCCACATCAACGTACCGTGACCTGGCCCGCCACCGGGCCTTGCGCAATCTTTCCATGCAGATATCTACAACGGTCAGCAGCCGGTTTATTCTCAACACGACCGAAACCACCGGCATGACGGAAGAGGAGGTCAAATCCGAGATCCTGACCCATACGGAGGCTTGCCTTGAGGGGTATGAATTCATGGATTCCTACGAAACCCGCACCGAATACTGGGAGTTCTACCGCTTCAGCAAGGCGGACTGCCGGGCGGCCCAGGAACGTCACCGGACGCGGTCAATCGCGGCGGCCGCCGCATTCCTGGGAGAAGCGCGGCAGGCCGAACAGCGGCGCGATATGGTCAGCGCGCTGCGCTTCCATAGCCAGGCGATTTCCGAATTACAGAACTATTTCGGTGAAAAACCACCCGAGTTCATCCAAGCCCACGCCGCCCTGGAAAGGATTTTATCGGGTATGCGCCTGACCGCCAGCCGCCCTGAAATGCCTGTTGTAGAAGGCGAATCCCTTCCCGAACCGATTTCCGTCACCTGCATCAGCCTGATCGAGGGTACAGCGGAACCGGCGCGTCATCTTCCGGTTAGATTTGCGTTTGGCCAGACGGCGGAGGATCAGGCCACGCAGGGCATCGCCGACGGCAACGGCCTGGCAATCCTGCAGATCGGGGCGGCCACGACCCTGATGAATGGTTCCACCGTGACTGCGCGTATCGACATCCCGAAACTGCTCGATGCCGATGCATTCGGAGCTCTGTTCCAGGGGTTCATCTCGCGCCTGACGATGCCGGAGGCGACCATAACACTGCGCGTGTTCCCTGCTTCCGAACGCGATGCGTTCCTCTGGCACCTGGGATTTGCCGGTAAACGGGTCGCCATCCATGCAGGCTGTGCAGCGGATGGGAAAACCACCCAATGGAACAAGATGCGCGACGAGATCGCCAAGATCCTGGCTAACGCCGGAGCCTCCATCATGCCGAGCACGGCAACTCTTGAAGAGGCGGTCTCTTGGTCTGCAAACACCTCGACCCCATGGACATATGATGCCGATAGCCATCCCGATGTTGTGCTCGTCGCAGCCGCCAGCGGACGTATCAATCGGCGCGAGGCACCAGCCAGCCCATCCGGCCAGGAGTGCCAATTTGCCGGGGAAATCCGTACCGTTGTCGCCACCGGGACCAAGCCCGTTTTCATGGATCGCTATCAGGGGACCGGGGGCTGGAACCCGATGGGTGAGGAAATGGCTCTCGACGTGCTTGCCATTCACGCCTGCAAACGCTGGCAGACAGCCATGCTGAAACACCTGGGATCAAAGTAAGCCCGCCTTGTCCTCTCTACTCGCCTGGCATGACAATGGAGTGTTATACTCGAAGTGGCAGCCGACCGCGCCCCGACCTCCCGATGGAAAAAAGAGCGAAAAAGATGGAAAAGGTGTTGACACAGGAAAATCCGGTGGTAAGTTAGTGGTCGCATTTTTTCACATTGGATCAGGTTGTTGAGGGCGAGAGCAGGGGGACGGGGCCGAAAATACGCAGGACGGAGTGCTGCCGGAGAGACGGACGCACTGCGGTCTTGTTGTTTGTTACCGGCAAGATCGGGATCGAGGCCCATGTAGCTCAGTTGGCAGAGCACGTCCTTGGTAAGGACGAGGTCAGCGGTTCGATCCCGCTCATGGGCTCCATTAGCAGGAATTAGTGAGAACGTAACAGGAACAAACGGGTCGCGTTAAGCGCAAGCATTGCAAAACAAGGTAAGGATAACGGAGGAGACATCATGGCGAAGGAGAAATTCGACAGGACAAGACCGCATGTGAACGTGGGTACGATCGGTCACGTTGACCATGGCAAGACCACGCTGACCGCGGCGTTGACCAAGGTGCAGGCGCTCAAGGGGCTGAGCAAGTTCATTGCGTATGATGAAGTCGCGAAGGCCTCGGAATCGCAAGGTCGGCGCGATCCTACCAAGATCCTGACGATTGCGACCTCGCATGTGGAGTATTCCAGCGAGAAGCGCCACTATGCGCACGTCGACTGCCCCGGGCATGCCGATTATGTCAAGAACATGATCACGGGTGCCGCGCAGATGGACGGTGCGATCGTGGTCTGCAGCGCGGCCGACGGCCCGATGCCGCAGACCCGCGAGCACATCCTCCTGGCCCGCCAGGTCG
>CAZZBA010000112.1:0-11454 GCA_964652765.1 uncultured Victivallales bacterium
GAGCCAGGAAGCTGCGCCAGGTGAGGATCACGATGCACGAGTACACAACGGTGCAGTTTCTCCAGACATCGGATGCGCTGGGCGAGGAGGCGTTGGTCCATGCTGTTGATACGGTCGTTGATGATGTCCCCTCCCGAGTGATGACCGCCGAACATCTGGTGGAGATTGCCCTGCGGGTGGGACGCGCAAAGGATCACACTCGCATTCTGCAGTTCTTTGAGGCCGGCACTATTGACGGAGACCGCTTTGATGGTGTTCGTCGTCGTCACGGGTTGCAGGATGCATGGGCCTGTTTTGTTGAACGTTTTGTCAGGAATGAATCATGAACGATCGAATGACTGCGATACCCATGGTACCACCATCGGAAGCACGGCAGTCGCTAACATCAATCATCGTCTTATAGTCGCCCTGAGCTTGTTTTCTCTGTTATTCATGAATCGATCCTTCTCTTGCCGAAGAATTTCGTTATTTCTCACCTTTCTTACCTTAGCTTGACTTGAGCGGTTTTATCGCAAACGACTTCACCGTCGTACCGGACTGCGGCACGTTTGTGCGCGCGATCACGATTACTTGCCGTTCAGCAGTGAGACTCGGCGGTTGCCGGAATTCGTTGGTGTGGGAGGAGACGATCTTGCTCGTATCCATAGGGCTGGACATCATTGTACGCTCCCGCCATCAATGACAAGGGTTGTGGCTGTAGCGTCCCAGTTGAAAACCACCCCAAGGTGTTCTTCAGTAGCGTTGAGAAGCTTCTCATACACCGACGGTGCCTCACCAATATCGACGCGATGCGTGATGAGGGGGGCTGCCCGAAGGCCGCCATGCTCCAACATCCGTAATGAGTGCAGCACATGCGCGCCTTCCAGTGTCCAGGGAAAGAAGGCCTCGAACACTTTCTGATTATGGAATCTCTCCAAATTGAAATTGGCCCCTTTGCACCATCCGAGGAATACATACCGCCCGCGCTTTTTCAGGGCATTGAGTGTTGACTCAATGACCCGATACGACCCGGTTGTGTCCGCAATGATATCGGCCCCTTCCGCCCAGATGGCGCGCACAGCCTCCACAGTATCCTGTTCCGAGGAGTTGATCACGTGATCCGCGCCGCAAACCGAAGAAATGGCCAGGCGCTTTGCATTCAGATCACTGACAGCCACTTCCGCGCCGCGTAATCGGAAGTGTTGGGCGGCAAATTGCCCAATCAACCCTTGCCCCAATACGAGAACCTTGTCCCCCGGTTTTGTCCCGGGCATGGTGGCCCCCATGCTCGATACAGCGGCAATGCCAGCGAAGGCAGCCTGCTCAGAGTCCAGACTGTCCGGAACCTTTACGCAGAACTGGTCAGGTCCCAGCAGATCGCGGGTCGCCGGATTCACATTCAGAACGGCTGGACTCTGGTGTCCTCCACAACAATGGGCAGGACCGTTGGGTGTTCTGTCTGGCCCAAAGTAAATAACACGGGTTCCCTTGGAGAAGTACCGCACGGCTTGTGCGCCGACCGCCTCCACTCTAGCAACCGGAGCGTACCCGATAATGAAAGGTGAGGCGGCACTGGCGATTTTACTAACGATGTGCGACTCCGTGCCGATACTGATTGCCGACCGCTCAAGTCTGACTTGGATATCCCATTCCGTAAGCGGCTGGACAGAAATCCTGCGGACTTCAACCTTTCCATCCCCAACCGCCACGAGCGCACGGCCCGTCGTATTCCTAACTGACGTCTCACATCTCACTTCCCACGCCCCAGTTCGAACACCCGATCCGTGGTGTTCTTGTTCACCGTGATCCGGCGAGTCTGGCCATTGGCGGTCACCTCGATTTCGCCGAAGAAGACGCGGACTTCGCAGATGCCGGCGGCATCGGCCTGACCCGTGAAATCGGTCCACCAGCGTTTGAACACCAGCTCGCGGTAGGTCTTGGCGGCCAGGGTTTCGCTCCAGTCGGCTTTCCAGAGGGCCGCATCGGGCCGCCAGTGGAGCCGTTCCCAGAATCCCCACATGTAGAGGCCCGCCACGGACGGGTGCGCAAACGCCGTGGCGTACACGGTCGCCAGCACCCTGGCCCGGGCTTGCTCGTCCCTGGTGTTGGCATCGAACTCGGTGACCTTGATCGGCAGTCCGAACTGGGCCAGGAGATCCAGCTTTTTCCTTATCTCGACCCCATCGGCGCGGCCGCCGAAATGGCCTTGGACACCAATGCCGCCAACCTTCATCCCCGCTTCGAGAAATCCCTTGATCTGCGCCACATATGCCGGGGTCTCGCCGCCACTGAGAATGCTGTAGTCGTTGACATACAAGGTGGCTTCGGGATCGAGCTCATGACACCAGGCGAACATCTGTTTGCGGATGTCCGCCCCGAGCCGTTTGCTGTAATAGTGGCAGTGCAGCATCTCATTGTTGACATCGTGTTCGGACACGCGCCCCTTGAAATGCTCCATGTAGTCGCGGGCCCGCTCCTTGATTTGCTCCCGCAGCGAGTCGTTGTCGAGCGCCTTCTGCCACTTCTGTACCAACTCGTCCCGCCCCCAGTACACGCAGTGCCCGCGGGTGTACAACCCATTCGTTTCACTCCAGGCCAGCATGGTGTCGGCATGGGCAAAATCGAGCTTGTCGCGTTCCCGCTCGTTGGAATACCACTTCATTTCATTCTCGTGCACAACGCTGTTGAAATTGGACGTGATCATCATCTTGTATCGTTCCTGGTCTTTCGCCGGTATGCGATCGTTGGGGACAAACCCGTTGTTGTTAATGGCCGTCCCGAACTCGAAGGCATGACGTATCTGCTGGACACGGACCGCCGCACCCGGCGCGGTCCGCAGGGTGATCAGCGCTGTCCGGTGCTTCTCGATACCCTCCCGGTTGACCGCGAGAATACTCTCCAGCTCGGTGCGAAAGTCCGCCGGCGGTGCCGGCTCGGTTGGGGCAGGCACGTTGGGACTGCCTTCCTGTCCCGGCTTGAGAAACCGGAATGCCTTCACATTGCAGAGATTGTCGCCCCCCCGGAGCATGAGCACCAGACGGTGCGTGCCGGCGAGCTGCTCGCAATGCCCCTTGAGTACGGCATAGTTTGCATAGCCTCCGGTTTCCACAATGCCGATCTCGCCGATCTTCACACCTGCCGGACTGTCGAGGTGGAAGGCGACTGTGCCGATGCGCTTGGGGGCGGCCAGCTCGATCTCGATGCGGTCGACCAGACCGTCGGTGAAATCCAGCGGCCCGAAAACGGCGTAGCCCCCGTCGCGGGCATAGCCAACGATTTTCCCGCTATCCACCGGGGTGAGCCCACTGATTTCCACTGCCGATGCGACGGAGATCCAGTTCCCGGGAGTCATGCCACCGCCTCCCGTCACGACCATGCCTGTCGGTGCCATGGGACCTGGCTTCTGGTTCGTGGCTGTCGGGTTCGCGTTCGTCTGTGCATAGGAAAGCAGGGCTGTCGAAGCAAGTATGCCCGCCAACCAAGACAATAGTAGCTTTCCAGGTAACCGTTTCCCGCTCATTTTCTTTTTTTCTCCCTGAAGTGTTTAACCACACCAATCCTCACCCCATCACTCCCACATCCCCGCAGACCAGTTTTCATATAACTTTTGACCATTCCCTTGCCGGAACGTTTACCGGCCTTGAACTAACGCTCGGTCGGAGCCACGGTAATCCAGTCGGTCCGGCCATCTGGAAACTGGAAGCGCCAATCATTTAAGTCGCGTCAGTTCTCAACCGACAATTGCAGATAGTACATGATTAATAACAGTTTGTACCACTCGCATCGCCGGGAACGCAAAATGGCAAGAAAAAACTCTTGACGCTAAATTAATAATTTCGCACCACCGGTAAACTCTTCAGGGCCTTCAAGGCGGATCTGGGGCAGCCCCCGGGTGCTTTACTGAAGCGCATCCGGTTGGACAAAGCGAAGAGGATGCTGCAGGAGACGGACGCCCAGCGGGTGTATCGAAGCGCCAGGGGACGCAGAAGCGCGGGTCAACACGCCGCCGCCATTCTACAGCCGGCGGGCGCGGTCCTTGATGCCGCGCGTGGACTGCTCATCCTCGCTGGAGGTTGAGCGGGCGATGCTGAGCAGGACCGCGCTCATCACGATCGAGATCACGAGGCTCGATCCGCCATAGCTGATGAACGGCAGCGGCAGACCCTTCGTGGGGCCAAGTCCCGTCACCACCACCATGTTGATGGCCGCCTGCAGCGTGATCATCATCGTCACGCCGAACCCGAGCAGACGACCGAACGCGTCCGGTGCGCGGTTGCTGATCGTCATCCCGCAGATGAAATAGCCGGCGTACAGCAGGAGCACCAGCAGCGTCGCCACGAGTCCGAGTTCCTCCCCGATGATCGGCAGGATGAAATCGGTATGCGCCTCGGGCAAATAGAAGCGTTTCTGCATGCTGTTGCCCAGCCCCACGCCAAAAGCACCGCCAAGGTAGAACGCGTCGAGCGACTGCATGAGATGGTACGCCTGGTCCGGATATTTTTCCGGCCACAGGAAGGCCAGTACTCGTCCCAGCCGGACCGGATCATAAAAGATGGCCACCACAAACATGGCAATCCCCAGCACGCCGACCTCAAGCAGGTACAGCACACGAGAGCCACCGGCAAACATGATCGCCATGCCGACCAACACCGCCGTGAAGGTGGTTCCGAAATCCGGCTCCGCGATCACCAGCAGCGCGATGACACCCAGCCCGCCCATCGGCAGGATCAGCCCCTTGCTCAGCAAATGACCGTAGCGCCCGAACCGAGCCATGTAGGCGGACATGCCGACGATCACCGCCAGCTTTGAAAGTTCAGAGGGCTGGAAACCCAGCGGCCCGAGCCGGATCCAGCGATGACTGCCCTTGATCTTTGAACCGATGCCGGGAATGAACACCAGCACCAGCAGGATGACGGTCAGCAGCAGCAGCGGAATCGCCAGACGCCGCCAGACATGGTAGTCCAGGCGCGTCACGAGCACAGCCAGAGACAGGGCCAGGACCAGCCAGATAATCTGGCGCTGCAGGTAGTAGTGCGGGGTCACGGTGCGGGCGCTGCTGGTGCTGTAAAGCATGACGATGCCCAGCACGACCAGCACCATCACGATCATTGAAAGCAATGTGGCAGCCCGCCGCATACCCGGTTCCCTCGTGGCAAGCACCCGAAAAAGACACAGCGGCTAAAGCGAAACCGATCACGGGCTCGCGAGGACGCTCGCCCCCCCCACAAGATCAAGAATCATCCTGCAGAGGGGGGTGGCGCTATCCTCAGTCGGCCGACGGGATCACCAGGACCCGCCCCGGCACCAGCGTATCCGAGGTCAGGTTGTTGGCATTCCGAAGTTTCGAAATGCTGACGTTGTACTCGGACGCCACGGTCAGGATGGTATCCCCCACCTTGACCGTGTGCGTGGTGCGCGCTCCGGCGGGCACTGGCGGCTGCTCGGGCGGCAGCGCGCGCAGATCGGGCGTCGTGAGAATCGGCTCGACAGGGGCAACCATCGCTGCGGCATCCTCGACAACCGGGGCAACCGGGGCAGCCTCGACAACCGGGGCAACTCCAACAACCGGTGCGACTCCAACCGTCGGCTCGGCCAATGCGGGGGCCGCTGGAGCCTTAGCCTTGCCAGTCGGCAGCGCGAGCTTCTGTCCAACGACGATCTTGTCGTTCTTGAGGTTGTTCGCCTCTTTCAGCGCCGTCACCGTGGTGCTATTCCGCTGCGCGATCACCGAAAGGCTGTCGCCCGACTTGACCACGTAATCGCCAGTCGAGCCGGAGGCGGTCGCCGCCTTGGCCTGCACAGCGGGTGCCGAGGAGGCAGACGAGGCTTTCTTCGTCACCGAGCGCGGCTTCGAGAGATCAACCGATGCGGGCATCTTGAGTTTCTGCCCCAGCCGGAGGACATTGGGGTTGCTGAGGTTATTGAGTATCATGATGTCCGCCTGTGTAGTCCCGTAGCGCTTGGCGATCACAGACAGCGAGTCCCCCTTGCCGACCACATAGGTTTTGGTCCCGTCCGTGACGACCGGCCGCGGACTCGGCACAGCGACCGCAACAGGCGACGCGGCTGCAGCGGCATCCTTGACGCTCATCGGCCGATAGGGATCACCCGCCTGCACGGGAGGCAGCACGTCGGATTCGGAAACCGCCGGCGGCATGGTATGCTCCGCCGGCAGCGCGACCGGTCCACGCGTGGTCCCGCAACCCTGGATCAGCAAGGCTCCCCCGATCACAACAACATGCACACCCGTCACCACGGCAATCAACACGACTCTCATTTTACCTCTCCTCTTTCTACTTTTCTACTATTTCGCAATCCGACACACAAGATTCCTGAACTGGTCTCCGCGATCCGCATACGAGCGGAACTGATCAAAGCTGGCGCACCCCGGTGAAAGCAGGACCATATCACCGGCTTCCGCCTCTTTCGTGGCAGTCATCACCGCCGTTTCAAGATCCCCGCACTGCCAGCAGGGAACACAATCCTGCCAAGCGGCGGCAAACACCTGCGCCGCATCGCCTATAAGATAGACAGATATCACACGTTTTTTCAATACTTCTTTAACAAAATCGAGATCTTTTTCCTTCACCTGCCCGCCGGCGATCAGCCGGATCGGTGCGGATGTCATCTCCAGCGCTGCCTGCAAGGCGGTCAAATTGGTTGCCTTGGAGTCGTTTACATAACGGACGCCAGCCACCGTGGCCACCGTCTGCATGCGATGCGCCAGCGGTATGAATCCGGCAATTGCAGCCTGGATCGTACCGGCGCCGAGTCCGCAAAGCGTTGCGGCGGCAACGGCGGCGGCGGCGGCCGGACCGGTCACCGGATTGTCAAAACCCGTGTCGAGCAGGGAGACGCGCACCTCGTCGCCACCGTCCGGCGGCAGATATCGCACCTCATGAAGGGCCGCATCGAAGCGTGCCGTACAGTCCTCGCCCAGACCGAACTTAATCCATGACGGGCTGCAATCACCCGCCGCTTCACGTATCGCGTCGAAATCGGCTTCATAAACCAGGGCGGTATCACCCGCGCGCATGGCACGAAACTGGCGTGCCTTGAGTGCGCCATACTGCGCCATCGAGCCGTGCCGCCCCAGATGATCCGGCTGCAGGTTGAGCATGATCCCGGTCCGCGGGCGGAACTCGCGCACGAGTTCAAGCTGGAACGAGCTGACCTCGGCCACGACCCAATCGAGCGCGTCGCTCCGCCCAGCACTCTCGCACAGGGGAATGCCGTAGTTGCCTGACGGCTCGCTGCGCAATCCTCCGGCGTTCAACAGGTCCGACAGCAGTTTGACCAAGGTGCTCTTGCCATTCGTGCCGGTCACGGCCAGCACGGGGCAGCGGCAATGGAGCCAGCCAAGCTCCAGCTCCGAGATCACATCCTTGCAACGCGCTGCCATCTCCCGGACCCATGCCGACTGGCAGTCGATGCCCGGGCTGACCACGCATAAACCGAATTCGCCGGGCGGCAGCTCGACCGCATTCGCCATGAACCGGACGCCATCGGGAACCGCAACGGTCCCCACCCCGCGGTCCACGACCGTCACGCGCCATCCCTTGCCGGCCAGCAGCCGCGCGGCCGCCGCGCCGCTGCGTCCCAGCCCCAGCACAAGGGCATCGCCCGGCAAACTGTTTTCCTGTATTGTCGTCATATCCGGAAATCCTGCGATAACTTCAATTTGTCACGTTTAACATTAGAAACTTGTAGCCGGATTAACTTATCTCCGTTCTCGTCAACCTAACCCTCCAGCAAACCCCGCCTCTACCGCAATTTCAATGTCAGCAATCCCAGCAAGGCGAACAGGATGGAGAGGATCCAGAAACGGATCGTCACCTGTGTCTCGCTCCAGCCCAGTTTCTCGAAATGATGATGAATCGGTGCCATCCTGAATATCCGTTTGCCAGTCAGCTTGAAGGAACCCACCTGCAGGATCACGCTCAGCGCCTCCATGACGAACACACCGCCGACCAGCACGAGCACGACTTCCTGCTTGATCAGCACCGCCACAATGGCCACGCCACCGCCCAGCGCCAGGCTGCCGGTATCGCCCATGAAAACCTTTGCCGGATGGCAGTTCCACCAGAGGAACCCGAGGCTCGCGCCAGCCATGCTGCCGCAGAACACGGCGAGTTCCCCCGCCCCGTCCACATAGGGAATGTACAGGTAGCTCGCGAAGATCGCGTGTCCCGCCAGATACGACATCACGAGGTACGACAGCGACACCGAACTGGTACACCCGATCGCCAGTCCGTCGAGACCGTCGGTCAGGTTCACGGCATTGGTGGCGCCGACCAGCACCACCAGCACCAGCAGGAACGCGGCTACCAGACCCATATCGTCCACCAACGGCGCTTTTTGGAAGGGCACCATCAGTTGACGCAACCGCTCGGCCGAGGCGGGTGTGCTCGACAACGCAACCAGCACAACCATTACCCACAGGATCTGCAACCCCATCTTGGCCCTGGCGCTCAGCCCGCCCGAATGACGGCGGCGCAGCTTGGTGTAATCGTCCCAGAACCCGACCGCACCCATGTAGCAGAGCGTCCCGACAGCTAGCTGCACGAACAGGTTCGACGGCCGGGCCCACAGCAGGCAGGCCAGCGTCATCGCCGCGATGATAAGCACCCCGCCCATCGTGGGGGTGTTCTGCTTGTGCTGATGGTCGGGCGCATTGCCCGTGCGAACTTGCTGGCCGATCCGGAACGTGCGCAGGTGACGGATCATCCACGGCCCGCACAGGACACACAGCAGGAAAGCTGTACCGGCCGCACCCACAGTGCGGACGGTAATATACTGGAATACACGAAGCGGTGAATACAGCCCCTCCAGCAACGTCAGATAATACAACATCTGTAGTTCACTCCTCGCCCCAGAGCATCAGCGCCGGCGGATCACCCGTGCCGACGCGCTCGATTTCCAACCGGAACTCCTGCGTCTTGTCCATCAATACCAGCCGCGGCGGCAACGCCGGGCTCCCGGCATCACGCCTGCCTCCCCCGCTCCGAGGTAACGCCTCGAGATGATCTGTCCGCTTGACCGGAACCGCCATTGCGTTCATGCTGCCTCCTCGTTTTAACCACCTAACTCATCAATCACCTTTTCCAAAGCCACCCCCCGTGATGCCTTGAAAAGCACGGCATCCCCCGGCTGAAGCTGTTCACGGAGCACCATCGCGGCCGTATGGGTGTCCGAACAGCGCCAGATGTGCTGCGGATCCATGCCCTGGCGGCGAGCCCCGTCGGCGATGCCCACGGCCCGCGGCCCCACCGTCAGCAGCCCCGCCCAATCGCCGGCGGCGGCCGCCTCGCTACCAATCGTCTCATGCGCGGCCTGTTCCGTATCGCCGAGCTCCAGCATGTCGCCCAGCACCAGCCAGCGGCGCCCGCTGCAGCCCACACCGGCGAAGGTCTTCAGCGCCGCCCGCATACTGGCCGGGTTGGCGTTGTAAGCATCATTGATCAGCAGACACCCGCCAGACTGGACCTCCTGCCAGCGCATCGGCAGCGGCTGGTAGAGGGCCAGTCCCTGCGCGATCCGCTCCCAGGACATCCCGGCCTCGCGGCCGACCAGGATCGCGAACCCGGCATTCAGCGCATTGTGCCGGCCCGCCCAGGGCCACGGGAACACATGCGAACCGCCGCCGGACCGCTCGGTCGCCAGCAGCAGCCGGCCCGCCTCATCGTGCTGCAGCACGAGATCGGCGTCGCCCTCCAGCGAGACCGTCCGCACCGGGCAGGGAACCAGCGCCCGCAAAAGAGGGAACCAGCGGTCATCGCGGTACAGGAAGGCCCGCCCGTCAGGTGGCAACGAGCGCAGCAGCTCGCCCTTTTCCCTGGCAATGCCTTCCTCCGATTCAAAATGCTCGAGATGCACGGGGCCGATCATGGTCACCACGCCCCAGTCGGGTTGCAGCACCTCGCAAAGCCGGCGGATCTCGCCGGGATGGTTCATACCCGCCTCGAAGACACCGTAACGCGCCAGCGGCGACATCGCCAGCAGGCTCAGCGGCAAGCCGATCTCGTTGTTCCAGTTGCCGCAGGTCCTGGCCGTCTCGCCTGCCGACGACAAGACAGATGCGGTCATTTCCTTGACCGTCGATTTCCCGACGCTGCCGGTGACCCCGATCACCAGCGGGGCAATTTTTCGCCGATACGCCGTGCCCAGGGTCGACAAGGCCGCCTGGGTGTTCTCCACCACCAGCAACGGCAACCCTTCCGATCCTGCCGGGCTCCCGGCGGATTCCTCGATCATGGCGGCGGCCGCCCCGGCCTCGAAGGCATTCGCGACAAAGGCGTGCCCGTCGAACCGTTCGCCCCGCAACGCCACATAAAGCGCATCCTGGACCCGCCGACGCGAATCGTTCACCACGGCGGAAACCGGTCGATCCGGCAGGCGCGTCCACCGCCCTCCCGTCACCGTTGCCAGCCAAGCGGCATCATAACCCGACATCATCGACTCTTTCTCCTGCTTACCGTTCCGCCAGGGCGGCCTGAGCCTCATCCACATCATTGAAGGGGACCGAGACGCCCGCGATTTCCTGGTAGGTCTCGTGCCCTTTGCCGGCAATCAGCACCGTGTCGCCCGCCTGGGCAGCCGCCACGGCGGCGCGGATGGCTTCGCGGCGATCCACCACGACCTCGACGCTGCCCCTGTCAACCCCTTTCAGGATGTCGGCTATGATCGACTCTGGTTCCTCGTGGCGGGGGTTGTCAGTGGTCACCCAGACGCGGTCAGCCAGTGCGATCACAACCGCCCCCATCTTCGCACGCTTGGCACGATCCCGGTTACCGCCGCAACCGAAAACGACCATCAGACGACCCACCGTCAGGGGACGCAGGGCCGACAATACATTGCGCAGGGCATCGTCGGTGTGCGCGTAGTCCACGAACACGTTGAAGGGAACCTTCGCGGGCACCCGTTCCAGCCGCCCGCGGACCTTCGTAACACCGGCAATCGCCTCCACTGCCGCTGCCGGATCGCACCCCATCGCCACTCCCATGCCGAAGGCCGCCAGTGCATTGGCTATATTGTGCCGACCAGGGATGCAGACGCGGGCGGCAAACGTGCCCCAGGGGGAAGTCAGGCTGAACTCGCTGCCGGCGGCGGAAAGCTGGACCTCCTCAGCCGCGATATCCACCCGGCCCTCCTCCAGCCCGTACTGCAGCCGCTGACAGCAGAGCGATTCGCCGAGCAACCGCTGCCCCCAGGGGTCATCACGGTTGATCACGGCGGTCGAGGACGCCTCCAATCCGCGGAACAGCAGTGCCTTGGCCTCGTAATAGGCCTCCATCGATCCATGATAGTCAAGATGGTCGTGCGTCAGGTTGGTAAAGCCCGCCACCTTGAACGGGATCTCCGCCGTGCGCTGCTGCACCAGGGCGTGCGACGAGACTTCCAGCACGGCGCTGCGGCACCCCGTCGCCACCATCTGGCGCAACAGGTTCTGAAGCGTCACGGCATCCGGCGTCGTCC
>CAZZBA010000113.1:0-11366 GCA_964652765.1 uncultured Victivallales bacterium
GCAATAAGGGCGAGCTTACCTGAAGGATTGAAAAGTAGAGGAATATTGAGAACCCAGAAATATGCAAGCATCGCTCCCACTATCGGAATACATAGCGCAATTGCACCAAGTAGTTCGCTACGGTTCTTAGTGTTTTCAGGTTTGCCCGTAAGGGACGAGTAGCAGTGCTTGCATTTAATAGCCTGAGCATTAACTGTTTCGTTGCAATATGGGCAAATCTTTGTTGAGGGGGAATTGCCTGCCGATACATCCGTTTCACTTTGATCTGTGTTCCTGCCTTTCCGTGTGTCGTAAAAGCAAGCTTTACATATACTCAACATACCCATTTCAGCCGAACAGTGTGGGCATAATTTCTTAGCGACTTGAATTTTCCAATCAGGCTTTTGCTTCGTGCCCTCATCTGTATTTTGAATTGGTGCTGGGGTGCGAAGTGGTATTTCGGGGTCTGTATCGGGCGTTGGCGCGACGATTCTGATAATTGGCTTGGGCTTTTTTGGAGACGGGACAGTCAATGGATATTGGCACTGCGGGCATTCCACTTCCTGCCCCGCATATGCCGCATAATCCTCATCATCAATCTCAAGTGGCTGTTGGCACTTAGGACAATTGAACTTCATATGTCACCTCATTGCATCATTCAGTGCGCACTTCTATACCTGAACCCTCTTGTTATACTTGGTCATGCTAAATGGAAAGGGTATGCTAATCAATCCGATATGTTGCCGTTTCGCCTTCAACTGAAATCGGCAGGGGCTATTCTTGATAAACAACAAATTTATCAAGATTCTCGTCGTATCTGTATACCCATCTGCCCACTTGGAACTTGCCTACATAAGAGACCTCTCCCTGTGCCTGACCTGCTGCCTCCCTCATACTGTCTAAGCTTACTTTCCCTGCCATGTTAAGCTGCTGGCAAGCTGCATCCGCTTCACTGGCGGTATTGCATAGACGACGTGCGTTGTTGTATTGACCATCCATATAGCGACGGACAAACGCCTCTGCATTGGGATCATTAATCGCAAGTGGCATTCCAGGTTGCCATCCGCTTAGAGCCTCACTTTTTGTCTCAGCATCAGATGCACCGTATTGACTTGAGGTTCTACCTTCAGGAATGTTCTTGAGTGTTATGATGGCACGTTCATATCCCTGCGCTGCGGACTTCCTGAGCCATTTGACTGCCGCCTCCCTATCCTTTCTGACCCCGAATCCGTTGATATATAAACCAGCCAACATAAATTGAGCAGCCGCATGTTCCTGATCTGCCGCTTTTCTCAGCCAATTAGATGAAATACTATAGTCTTGCTTTACCCCTGGCTCTCCATATGTAATTCCCATTTGGTATTGAGCACATGGCAACCCCGTTTCCGCCGCTAAAACGAGCCACTTGCCTAAATTGTCTGCATCTGTAATTGGAAACGGAGTTATGACCTCAGTGTCTTGGTTTTTTTGAAGATTCCGTGCCCAGAGCTCGCCAATCATAACCTGTGCCTGTAATGAATCCTTCGTAGCGGCGCTATATATACCATGATAACCAAAGATGTCATCGGAATCTGATTCGTTATAAAATATCGCTATTGCTTCCTCAAGCTGTTCATCTGCTGCCGTGGCTTTTGCTATCAAAGACAATATGTCGCTGGTATGTATGCCATTTGGGTAATAGTTGTTATAAACTTGCAGGGCAGCTATGCGTTCGTCATGAGTACGGGATTTTTTATAGATGTCTACTTGCTCGGCATAAAGCTCTTCCTCGGCTTTTCTTGCAAGTCGCTCTCGCTCGGCTGTCCTGCGAGCCTCCTCGGCTTCTCTTGCAAGTCGCTCCCGCTCGGCTGTCCTTCGTGCTTCTTCCTGCTTCTGTCGGAATTCCTCTTCAACTATTTTCAGATGATCTTCCTCTGCTTTGTCAGCTTCCTGCTTTCGTTGCAACTCTATTTGAGCCTGTTCCGCAATCGCCAATCTGCGCTCTTTCCTTGAGGACAAATATATGCTACTCGCCGCAACAATCAGTATAGAGGCAATAATACCTCCTAAAACGAAGAATTGTCTTGAATTGATATACGAATAACATGACGCGCAGAACTTGCCTTTGTTTTGAGCGCCTAATACTCTGCCTGTCCTTGTGTCATATAGGCAGTTCTTGCAAACAAATGCCCGGAATGGAATCTCAGTATAGCATTCAGGGCATTTAGTTACTTTGGCGACTTGTTCAGGAACAGCAGGCGGATTCCTATGATCAGGGTGTCTCTTCTCGTCTAATATTCCCTGAGGCTCACTGATTACAATTGGCAGGGGGGGCATTGACACAACGATGGTATTCTGGCATTGAGGGCACTCTAGATCCTGCCCTGCATACTCCTCAGCATCCTGGTCATCAATTTCAAGATGCTGATGGCAGTGGGGGCATTTGAACTTCATATGTCGCCTCATTACGTCATTCAGTGCGCACTTCTATACCTGAACCCTCTTGTTATACTTGGTCATGCTAAATGGAAAGGGTATGCTAATCAATCCGATATAAGCGTATTGCCGGAATAGGTAGGAATTCTAGTCTATTCTTGATAAACTACGAATTTATCAATGTTCTTGTCGTAACTATATACCCATCTGCCCACTTGGAACTTTCCTACATAGGAGACCTCTCCCTGAGCCTGACCTGCTGCTTCTCTCATGCTGTCCAAACTGACTTTCCCTGCCATGTTAAGCTGCTCGCAAAGGGTGTTAGCCCCACTGGCGGTATTGCATAGACGCCGGGTGTTGTTGTATTGACCATCCATATAACTGCGGACAAAAGCATTTTCATTGGGATCATTAATCGCAAGTGGCATTCCAGGTTGCCATCCGCTTAGAGCCTTGCGCACTTCATCGGAAGATAGCAAGCTCGCCACCTGTTTATCGTAATTTGATTTTACAAACGCAAAGTCAGGATCTGAAAGGGCATCCACGCTAACCTTCATTTTGACGCCGTCTGGTCTTGTCAGGATAACATTACGCGTATCGCAGGATGCTAGACTGGCTGTAATCTTAGTCCCGCTCTTTGATGTCCATTCCCGCTCCGCAGCAGCCTCTGACTTCGGATCAAATTCCAACATTGAAGGCTCTGGGGTTGCAACAACATTAGACTGCGGGTTCGTATTCTGTTTCGTATTCTTAAAAGGTTTGTTATCAAGCTTGATCTGCCTTGATCCGCCTATAGTCTGGACTCTGTCAGCCAGCACAGTGGTCAACGCGGCAAAGAATAGCACGCTCAATATCAATGAACGCATATGGGTAGTCCTAGAATAATGATATAAAACCACTTTCATTGCTTTCCTTTCGTTCAAGCTGCATCGGAATTCGTCAAGCCACGCCGTAATGTTTGAGCATAGGCGTCTCTACCCACTCCACACACTGTCGGCATTATGATGCAACTATAGCCATCAGATAACAATTCTAAACCGATACACGCTACTAATTATTACAATATTATGCATCCCATTGAAACAAGCAATTCATGCTTAACTTCTTAATCACAATGCTCAGCCCTAATTCGGAATTCAAAAAGACATTGCTTCCATTCCCTACCGCTTTTGTGACGATGAAGAACGGATTTGGAAAGAGTTTTAACCGAGTGAAAAATGGGTTATTTAGGGGCGCGTGGCAGTCCACCCCTCATGCAGCGCTGCCCACCTACCTGAATGAGCCCCAAGCCGACCTGCCTGCCTCGGATGGACTAGGGGGCGTACCTGATAAGTCTTCCCCCCGATATCGCATTCATGAAGCTGACCATATGTTTCAGTGCATGTCCCGAAATCAGCCAGGGAATTCCATCGGTCATCGTAATATTTGAGCCACCACTTGATTGGGAGATCGCCTAGCAAAACGACCGTATCCGCTTTTGACTCCACTAACTCGGCAAGGATCTCATCTCTCCGTTCCTGCCCCGGTTCAGATGATGGTGCTAGAGGCATATTTGGAACAGGAAGCCCCAGCGAACCCATAAGCGGTTTATATTCCCGTTCAACAGCATCATTCTGTTTCTGGTTCATACAGGAATACGGGTAAATATCACAGAGCCAGCAATCCCCTCTGTTCAGTCCAAGCGGTTCAATGAATGCTGTATCAAGAATATTCCCTGATGGACCGTTCAGGTTGGATGGGGCGGCAACAAGCTTTCCTGCCTTTTCGGGAACGTCTATGGTGTCAATAATCGCCTGAGCACCATCACCCCGCCAAAAGATGTAGGGTTCGGAAGCGACTGCCAGTGCCATAATCTTTGTATTACCGTCAGCACCGATCCATCTTGCGTGAACGGCGGACGCATAGACTCCAAGGATGAATACCTTTTTCGGGGTGCGGTCTTGCTGGATTAGAGGGCGGATGGGTTGACCGAATGGGAATGTATATTTTGGCATGGTAGTCATTATCATTTTCGCATCCGTTCTATATGCTCTTCAACATCTATCCGCCAGCTTGCCATAAAAGCATCCAAGTCACTTTTCTTGAATATTATCTTCGCACCGAGCTTATGGAATGGCAAATCACCAACTGAACGATAATTATCCAATGACCTGGACGACATAGCGATATATTTGGCGGCTTCCTTTTTGTCCATGAATTCTTTAGGCGGTTCTTTGGCAGGCGGGGGTGAGGAGGTGGATTCAGTCTTAGGCGAGTGCAAATGGCTTTTCTTCAGCCGACCATTTAGCACTTCTGAAACCAAGTCAGATTGTTCCTCGGTTATAGATGGATCGGTCTCCAGTATTGCCATAACCGCCACTAAGGTCTGTCGTCTCATTTTATCCTCCCGATTATGCTTCGTGATTATGCATTCCCCACCAACAAAATCAAATATTCTGTGCTAATCCAACCAAGCTGCTAATCTCAGGACATGAATTATCACAGCATATTGACCAATCTGAATACGCTTTCTGCTGAGTATAAAGTGGAATGCTCTGCCGAATCCAAAGATGCCAACGACTGGGACGGCATTATTCAACCATCGCATTTTGATGATTTGCTCAATTATGACGAATTCCTAGCCGATATAGCTGAAGCCCTTAAACGGAAGCCAAACTCACCGATTGTTCTGTCATTGGCTTACGAAGGAGCTTTACATGAGGGGGATGATGCAAGGCGGCTACATTGGGCTATAAAATTGGTCAAGGTCAGTGACAATCCAAATCATTATTTCCGCTACGGTGTTGAACTAGCCCGTAACCTGATGATAGAAAAGGCTCAGGATATGTTCAGGAAGGGGCTGGAGAAAAACGGCAATCATGTCTGGTGCTTGAACGGGCTGGGGCAATGCTTCCTTCAGCAACTTGATTTGGATGAGGCGGCTGACTGTTTCCAGAAGAGCCTAAAGATTGAGGAGACCGACCTAGCCAAGAACAGACTCCGATACATAGACTCGCTTCAGGACGGAAAATCAAAGGCTGAAATTGATAAGAAACGAAGGAAGCTGATACAGCAACAGGCAGAAGATCAGTTGATGCCGACTTCCGTGGAACAACAGAAAATAATGATTGCAAAAGTGCTTATTGGGAAAACATAGCAAAATCCCCCTCCCGTGGCATTTTCGTGGCACAGAAGGTATTCTATGATGCATTATGCTGCGTGATTATGCATGATTCAAATTAGCACAAAAGCTTGAAATAGGGCGATTTACGGGCTTTTTCGGCTATTTTAAAAAGGGCTATTTTCAAACTCATAAGCCTTAGGTCACCGGTTCGATCCCGGTTCCCGCTACCACTTTTACCCACTCTTTCCGTAAAGCGACGGACGTCTCGATTCCATTACCGGCAGTGCGTGGCGTACGCGGGTGATCTCGTCCAGAGCTATATCCGCCGTCAGCAGCCCCGTCTCGCCGTCGCCGCCCTCGCGTTTGACCTCGCCGGCGGGGGCGATCACGCAGGAACGCCCACCGAACGGCTCGCCCGCGTGGTTGACACCGGCCAGGAAAAGCTGGTTCTCGATCGCGCGGGCACGGCAAAGCACGGACCAGTCAGCGATGCGCACACGCGGCCAGGCCGCCAGCACGGCCAGTACCTGCGCGCCAGCATCTGCCAGTTGACGGTAAACTTCAGGAAACCGCAGGTCGAAGCAGATCGAGAGGCCCCAGCGGACCCCGTCGATCGTCACCATCTGCAAGGCATCTCCGGCGCGGAAGACGTCGGACTCCGCCCCTTCCGGACCGCGGAAGAGATGGGTCTTGCGGTAGGTGCCGCCCAGGTTCCCGTCACGGTCAAACGCGGCGGCGGCATTGTAGATGCCGTCCGTGGCGTGTTCGGAAAGCCCGGCGATGATGCCTATACGGCGCCGCTGCGCCGCCGCCTGCAGTGCATCCAGCGCCACCCCCGGCCAGGTGCCAGCCTTTTCACGCATCGTGGCCAGCGCATACCCCGTGTCGGACAGCTCGGGAAACAGCACCATCGAGCAACCGGCATCGGCCGCCTCGGCGGCAAACCGGTCGTAGCGGTCGATGTTCCCGCCGGCCGCAGCCGTCCAATGACTCTGTATCAGCCCGATTCGCATATGCAAACTCCCGAACTCACTCAACACCCAACAACCAACATCCAACGCCCAACAAGCCAACTGAAACAGCCAACCGCCCACGGCCTACGCGGCCATGGCTACCGTCCTCCGATCTCCGACCGCTGTCTTCGGTCTTCAGTCTTCCCCAGCCCCAGCCGCCTCCGCCGGCAGAACCGCATTGATCGCCGCCTGCCGCGCGGGTTCACCCACCGCCGCCAGTCGCTCGCGGTATTGCCGGATGGTCTGCAGGTAGCGCTGCACCTCATCCTGCCCGACAGCGCGTGTTGTCCGCTTGGCACTGCCATAGAGCAGCGGCAGGATATCCGGCAGCGGCAGGATGTCCTCGATCTGGAGCGCGAGATTGGCCGGACCGACATACAAGCCCGTACGCTTGAGCACCTCGAGCATCTTGGTACACAGCTGCGTAGTGCAGGTTATCGGTCGCCAGCGCGGCAGGCGGCAACCCGTCGGACCGAGCGCCGGGCAGGGACCGTTGCCCGGCATCCGGCCCAGTTCCAGCGGGACGAGCTTCTCGTACCAGCCACGGTCGAGGCGGCATTGCAGCGGATTGAGCGTCTCCCAGGTGTCATGCACCTGGTTATCGATCATACAGCAGCACCACTGGTCGCGCGCCTGCCGCTGGCCGCTGGCGGACTCGCGCAGCGTCTTGCGCGCGCAGCGTCCGCACAGGTCGCCAAACAGCGCGAAGAAACGCCAGAGTTCGCGCTCGATGTCGTGGAAATCCTTCAGATACCGGCTATTGGTTTCCATGGCCGTGTCACAACCCCAGCAGTCCCTGCGTTCGTTGCGCGCGCTGCTGCCAGACCGCCGCGAGCACCCGGCTCTGCTGGATCGCCCGCTGCGCATCAGCCCCGCCGTAACGGACCGCCGAACCCAGCGACGCGCCTGCCTGCTCCTGGTCACCGGACTGGACATCTTGCATCGCCAGTTCGAGCCAGGCGCGCCAGTCGGTCGGCTGGCGCTCAAGATAGGCCTTGAGCGCCTGGCGCTTGCCGGCGGTGTGGTTGATCTTGCCGAAGAGCTGCGCGATATTGAGCAGCTCCTGCACGGGGGCGTCCGGCGGCATCCGCTCCAGACAGAGCGTCAATGCACGGGCCATCTCCGGCGGGCGCCGGGCCTGGTCATAGAGCCTGGCAAGCGGCAGCAGCATGAAGGAGGGCATGTCCGGACTTTGCAGCAGCCCACCGGCCACTTGCACGAAGCGGTCAGGGCGTCCGGCCTGGAGATAGAGGCTTGCCAGCTGGAATACCTTCTGCGCATCCGCCGGCTGCTGCCGCTGCAGTTCCGCCTCGAGCTGCTGGACCTGCTCATTAAGCGCCTTGATGCTTTCGATCTGTTTGATAAACTCGCCGGATTTGTCGTTGGCCGGATCCTTCTCGCCAAACGTCTGCATCAGATCGCGCGCCTTGTCAAACTGCCCGCTGCGCATGTAGACCTCCGCCAGACGGAAGTTGGCCTCGGGGCTGAGGGGATAGAGGTCCAGCGCTTCATTGAAGGCCTGGATCGCCTCCTTCTGCATGCCGCGATAGCCATAGAGACCGGCGATCGCGCTGCGCAGCTTGGAGAACGACTTGCGTGCGCATACATCGCGCACGAACCAGCGGTTCTTGACCATACGCCGCGTGTACCAGTCCCAGAAATCGAGATCATCGTGAACATTCTCCACCGTCAGGCCGGGACTTTGCTCGCGGTTGATCTTCATGATAAGCCCGTGGGGCGTCAGATACGGGTACATCCAGCCGATAACGTAGCTCTCCTCGACGAAGAACTCGTGCTTCCAGTTGTTGAAGTCGAATATCTGCTTCGCCAGGATGCCGTTGATCTCCATCACGCCCATCACGCCGCTGATCTGGACTCGCCCGTTCTCGCGGATGATACCGGCCACCGGCGGACGCTTGCCCGAATCCACCTCGTTGACGTAGATGGTGAAGGCGTTGGCGCTGTCGGCCACGCTCGGGATCCAGATGTCATTGCCGTAGAGATCGCGCATCACGCTCATGTACGTGCCGTCGGCCAGCGCGTTCTGGGTGATCAGGAACACATCCTCGCGCACACGGGCGGAGTAGATCATGTAGGTGGGCACGAAACGTCCCGGATCGGTACCGCCGAAGAAGACCGCCCCCTCGCCCATCGCGGGCGGGAAAACCGGGTTCGGCAGCGGTTCCTCGTCGGGCTCCAGCTCCTCGAGGATCGCCGCGGCCCCGCGCAACTGGTAGTTGCCGAACTGCCAGCCGAAATCACGGTCATGCTGGTCGGCCCCGCCATAGAGATTGAGCAACTTCGGATTATAGGCATTGGCCAGGATCGGGATCCCCGGCAGCAAGGCAGTCACGACGACCCAGGTCGGGGTCAGACTGCGCGCGCGCCCGTCCAGGAACGACAGCAGGAAGATCAGGCCGTAGCCGATCCAGAAGGAGAACAGCAGGTGAGAGGAGATGAACTTGACGCGCTGGATGAACGTGTCCTGGATGTCCATCTTCAGGTTGGCCAGCGCGATCAGGCCGATGCTCAGGGTGACGAACGCGATCAGCGTCGAGACCATCCATCTCTGCGAGTTCTCGTCGACCGTCAGCGTGAACCGATCCTTCCTGGCTAGCAGCAACCCTCCCAGCCACAGGATCACAAAAGGGGCAGCCAACAACACGGGGATCACCATCAGCGAGACCACGGTGTCCCCGGCTGTGCCTCCCTCGCCACGAACCACGGCAAGGAACTTGTGGCCAACCAGGGCCACCCAGATTAGCGACGTCACGCCCAGCACACCCACTGCCGTGACCCGCTCCCAGAGGCGGGCTTTACCAGCCAGCAGGTAATCCTGGATCAATCCGCGGAAACGCGCCACGGTCATCGTGACCGCCCCCAGCGCGAGGATCAGGAACACGCCCAGCGCCGGCAACTTGTAAAGGTCCACCCGGTTGAAAAGGGCCAGCCTGTCCCCCAGTGGCAGCAGCAACAGGGCGGAGAGGATCAATACGACCGCCGCCTTCATGCCGTCGAACTCGCGCGATCCCAGCCGCAGCCGCCAGGTGCTGAACGGCAGGAACGCGATCAGCGCGATCAGCATCGTGAAATTGAGGCGTAGATCCGACAGGTAGGTGCCGATCTGGTGCAGGAAGCGGATCGAGAACACATCCACCGGCACGATCTTCTCGTACTGGCCGCGGCTGATCGCGTGCTGGAAGCCTTCCCAGGTGCGCGGATACCCCCAGTTCATCGGGGGATTGCGCAGGTCGGAGACAATCGGCATGTAGGCATAGACCGAGACCCCGAGTTCCGCCAGCAGGATGGTGATCGCGGCGGTCTTGCCGCGCGGCAGGAGGAAATAGGCCAGGATCAGCCAAGCCCCGTTGAGACCGAAATACAGATACATCGAGATGTGCGTCGGATGCTGGATCGGCGGCAGCTTCCCTGCTTGCATCAGCAGCAGCACCAGCACGATCGGCCCGCCCGCGACCGCGAAGTCGCGGAACAGCTCGAAGTCGCGCAG
Organism: uncultured Victivallales bacterium; assembly: GCA_964652765.1. Lineage (GTDB taxonomy): Bacteria > Verrucomicrobiota > Kiritimatiellia > UBA8416 > UBA8416 > UBA8416. The sequence continues at coordinate 10,019 of CAZZBA010000113.1, forward strand.
CATGATCAGGATCGCGAGGGACAGCATCGCCAGCAGCAGCACCTGGTAGTTCGTCAGGCCAATGCCGAAAATCAGCGCCACCAGGAAGAGCGTCCCGTCCGTGGGCCGGGTCATCCACTTGTAGACCAGCAGCATCACCAGGATCAGGATCAGGGCATTGAGGCTGTAGACTTCCACGATCACCGACTGCGACCACATGATCGGCGTGAAGGCGAACAGCAGGCTGGCGGCGACGCCACCCGCCCAGCAGATAGCCTGCTCGATACGGATGGACATATCGTGCGAGATCTGGGATGAGCGGCGCAGGATATCGCGCCCCGAGCGGCAGATCAGCATCGCCGCCAGGCCGGAGGCGATCGCGCCGGAAACCGCCGAAAGCATCGCGATCCCGTAGGTGGGGTTCGGTTGTCCGCGGAAGGTCACGAACGAGAAGATCCGGGCGAACACCCAGGCCAGCATCGTCCAGCTCGGGTATCCCGGTGGATGCGGCACGCCGAGCCAATCGCCTGCCACAGCCAGTTCCCCGCCGTCCTCCAGCGTCACCGACGGCGCCAGGGTATAGACATACACCACCAGTGCCGCTACCAGCGCCGTCCAGAAGGCTGCCCAGTCAACACGGCCCAGGAAAGGCACACTGCCCGAATCGTTATCATTAGCCACCATACCAAACACCCCGGTTTTCATGATTCAGATCAAAGACCGTAAAATATCACGACCACCCCCCTCCACGCAAGCCGCAACAGCGAAAAGACGCGTAGCCACCGCTTATCCATGCCTGATGGCCACATACTTCAGGGATGGAGGTGCATATGTCAGGGCGCAAGCGTCAAGTCCGGCGGGAGTTGGCGGCGAGCCAGGCGCGGGCGAGTCGGGCGTCTTCGTAGGTGATGCGGCCCTCGAACTGCTCGACCACCGGGGCGATGGCGGCGGAGTCCTGCTTGCGCAGCATCTCGAGAACCGGTTCGAGCTTGGCAAGATCGATTAGCGGGGCGAGATCGACGGGATGACCGTTCTCAAGCAACCGCTCGATATGGGTGACAATGGTTCCCGGTTTCAGTTTGCGCTGGGCAGCAATCGCCTCGATCCCCAGCCCCTGTTCGAGCAGGACGGCCGTCTCCATCACCGTGTCGCCGCGCGAAAGTGCTGGCGGCGGGGGCGGAATGAAGAACGTCTCCTCGACCAGCGGCTTGGCCTCCGGATTTTCCTGCCTGAACATCCGGATGGCCTCCAGGAACGCGGTCCCGTATTGCGCCTGCTTGTGCGTCCCGATGCCGCTGACGCCCAGCAGCTCGCGAGCGTCTGCCGGCATGCGGGCCGACATCTCGCGCAAGGTGCGGTCCGAGAAGAC
>CAZZBA010000114.1:0-11284 GCA_964652765.1 uncultured Victivallales bacterium
GTCCCGGTAGGGGGGCAGATCGCTGCGCAAAATCGCGCCGAAGGTTTCTTCGGCGGAGCCCGGGGGCGGGCCGTAGTTGTTGGCCAGATCGAAGTGGGTGATGCCCAGATCAAAGGCCCGCAGCGCCATAGCCCTGCCATTCTCCCGGACATCCACCCCGCCGAAGTTGTGCCACAGCCCCAGGGAAATCGCGGGCAAGAGCAGGCCGGACCGGCCCGTGCGGTTGTAGACCATGTCTGCGTAGCGGGTTGGCAAAGCTGTATAGGGCATTGGGCTGGCTTTCTGTGTGGTAACAATTGGAGTAATCGCTTGCCCCCATTGTAGCCGAGCAACGGAGGAATGACAAGCGTCGGGATGAATTCTCACGCGTCAAAGCCGGATTCAGTAGGAACCCTATAGTCCGTCCGAGTCAATCAGTGTCCGGTCATGGCCGTTTTGTTCAAGCCACCAGTAGGTAAAATGCTTGGAAAGCCAGGAGGCGGCACGTTCTGTTGCCAGGATCCGGTTGCGGGATCTTCCAGTCGCGCACAACGGCATGACCGTCCCGCATCACTTAGCCCGAGGCGGCGGGTTCCTGACGGGGCTGGGTTCGGCGGGTGACGGGGCACGCGACCGTGGAAGTGGAGCTGAGCATTATAAAGCCCGGACCGGAAGCCCTGCCTTTTTTGCCTATTCAGAACGACGCGACCGCAGCAACCCGGACAGGATGCACGCCAAGCGCATTTCGAATGAGTGTGGCTTTCCGCAACAAGGCCGGCGCGGCGCTTGCACGGCCGAGTGCGGCTACGAATCAAGGACTGGACAGCAACGGTACTCGGACGGGGTCCGCCCGCACGCCTTGCGGAACGTCCGGTAGAAGTACTGGACGTCGTTGAATCCCGCTTCCGCCGCGATCTCCTTGATCGGGAGCCCCGTATGCCGCAGCTCATCCATTGCTTTCCGCAGACGCACCTGCATCAGGTAGTTGCGCGGGGAGTGTCCCGTCTCGTCCATGAACAGGGCACGGAACCGGGACGGACTCAACCCGGTCACCTCAGCTAGTTCCGATATCGCGAGCTGGCTGTCCGCATACCGGCTCTCGACCAGTTCAAGCGCCTTCAGAACGCGCGAGTCAATGTTCTGGTTCTTCCATGTCAGCGGATTGCCGTCCAGGATCAGGCTGGCAATCAGATGCTTGACCAGCAGTTCCCCGAAAACCTGCCCCGTGCCATGATCGGCATTCATCATGGAAACCAGGGTCTTGAACTGCTCAACCCACCATTCCCACGCCGCCAGTCTCAGCTTGAAATTCTGGAAAACCGATACATCCACACTGGACCGACCGCGGAAAAGGTGACAGTGGAACGCAATCACCTCGAACCGCCACCGCCAGCGTCCGCGGGCGCAGCCGGACCTTCCCGGCCAGGTAGAGCCCCTCCAACTGCGCCGCCAGCAGGCCGGGCATCGCCGACGATGTTATCAGCACCCCGTTGGTCATGGCCGCCAGGTTCCCCAGCCCGTGCGCACCTCCGCCGGTCCGCATGGACATGCTGATCTCGTTCGCGACATGCGCGCTGTTCGCCGCCAGTCCCGCCTCGATACGGCAGCGGGCGAGGACCAGCCCCCCTCCCAGCGTCCAGAACACGAACAGCAGGGCCGTGTATACCCCGCTCAGCCCCGTTGCCCCCAGGTCGACGGCATAGGATACCAGCCCGCCCAGGGTCAGCAGCAGCAGCACGGCGACCCGGCGCGGCATGTACCCCTCGGCATCCTCCGCATCCGAAGGCAGACGGCGCCACGCGAACAGCGCGCGCTGCCGCCAGACAAGCACCAGTATGAAGACCAGCGCCGCCCCGGTCGCCAGTTCCGGATAGTGGAACGAGACCGCTCCCGCATCCCAACGCCCCCGTAGTGCGGTAGCCAGTGCGGGCCCGGCCGCCGCCAGCGCCATCCGGGCAAACTGGATGACCGCGAACACGATCAGCCCGCCGCGCAGGACATCCTGGTGTACCATCCATGCCAGGCCGATCATCAGCGGCGAGAGGAAGAGCACATTCTGCGCGATCCCGTTCCATGGCGGGGAAACCAGGATCGGCAGGAAATCGATACGCTGGAACGTGACCGCGCCATCCAGGGTGATCGGCAGGAGCTGGTAATGCGCCAGACCACCGAGTCCCAGCAGCAGGACCCCGAGCGTGAAGGCCACCCAGAAGACCGGCGTGCGGAACGGTCCCGCCGCGGGTTCCCGTCCATCCTCCGTTCCGTCTCCCCCCAGCAGAGCCAGCGGCGCCTGGGCCACCGGGAACGGAGGGTTCTCCCGCCGCACCCAGTCGCCGTGCAGGAGCGAGGCCAGGCACATCGTGCCGAGGAACCACAGCGACAGGAACCCGCCCCAGTAGAGCAGGGGCGGCAGCCAGACGTGCCAGGGCACGGCGCACCAGGTTTCCCGCACGGTCCGCGCCAGCCCCCAGCCGGAATGGTCGTACTGGCGTTTCAGCTCACCCGTCAGCTCCTTGCCGGTCCAGAACCGCCGGTAGTCGCCCGTGATGTCCAGCGCCTGCGAGCGCGCATCGCGGATCTGGTTGCGCTCGGCATACAGCGGATCGAACAAGTCAAGGAATCGCTCATGGACCCCGGCGTCAAGCTTCGGGTACTGGTACGCGCGGGCCTGCTCGTAAAGGCGGTTCGGATGCTCCCGCGTCGCCCCCCGCATCCGGTTGACGTACTCGCGCTGCCGCGCCGTGATGGAACTGAACAACCCGTGCATCACCCCCACCCCGCAGACCGGCAGGGCGACGGAGAACATGACATACAGGATCAGCATCGACCGGCGGGACATGCCGCGGTAGCGCGCCAGCAGCATGACCAGGCCGTTCGCCAGCACCAGCACCACCAGCAGCCCCAGCCCGCCGGGGTTGGGGACATCCATCTCCAGGTTGTTCCCGACCGAACCGCGGTCCAGCCAATGCAGGAGAGGAATCAGCAGGAACAGCAGGCCGGCACCGGCCAGGATGGCGGGAAACTGGCGCGGACTGGATGACTGTGCTTTCATGCCGATACTCTAGGTGCATACGCTTGACAGTGTCAACGTGGAGCAATCGCCTGAACGTTGTAAATTCGCCTGCCTCCACTCGCCGTGCATTTCAACAAATCATTTGACAATATGACATACATCTTGTCTAATTGTTGACCATATAGCAACCTCAGGATCGAAATATGAACATCAAGAAGGTTCTCGAACTGCACACATTGGCCATGACGGCTGTGCATGCTTACCCGGCCGCCCGCCCCTTGCTGGCGGAGCTGGAGCATCAGGAAGGTCGCCATTTCACGGGTATTCTCGGCCCCCGCGGTGTCGGTAAAACCGTCCTGCTCCGCCAACTGGCAGCCAGATCGCCAGACGACAGCATTTACATCTCCATGGACACCCTCGACCGCGACACCGACGTGTTCGAACTGATCCGGAAACTGAATGCCGACTACGGCTTCAAACGCTTCCATCTGGATGAAGTCCACTTCCACCCCTGCATCGAATCCGTCCTCAAGCCGCTCTATGACACACTTGACGTGATGGTATGGTTCACCAGTTCCATGGCCCTGGCCCTGCACGCCTCGGCCTACGATCTTTCCCGCCGGGTCCTGTTACGCTCGTTATACCCGTTCTCGTTCCGGGAATACCTGCATTTCCGTCACGGTATTGAGCTTGCCCCGCTCAGCCTGGAGGCGATCTTCAAACGCGAATGGACACCGGCGCACAAGCGCTGCGGGATCCACTTTGATGACTACCTGCAAGGCGGTCTCATGCCATTTGCCCTGGAGGAACCGGAGCCGCTGGAGATCCTGCGGTCGATTCTGAATACCGTCATCCACCGCGACATTCCGCGGACAGCCAAGCTGCACACCGACGAGTTGGACACACTGGAAAAGCTGATCGCCTATATCGGACGCGCGCCCGTGGACGGCGTCAACTACAGTTCGCTTGCCAAAAACCTCGGTATCACGAAATACAAGGCCGAACAATACCTCGCGCTTTTCGAGCAGGCGTTCATCCTGAGGCGAGTCTTCCCGAAAGGCACCAACGTACTGCAGGAACCGAAAGTACTGCTGGCCCCGCCCTACCGGCTGCTGTACCGCGAACTCCCCGATGTCCTCGGGGGCCTGCGTGAAGACTACTTTGCCGAGGCCATGCGACAACGCGGCGTTGAGTTCTGGTACTTGAAGACGAAGCGAGGGGCCAAGACGCCCGACTTCGTGGTTGGATCCGCCGATCTGGAGCGCACCGTCATCGAGATCGGTGGCCGCGGCAAGACAACCGCCCAGTTCAAGGATTTCAACACCGAACAGCGTTTCATCTTCACCCACAGCGACGACGACCACGGCATCCGCCGCCCCCTCTTCATGCTGGGGATGTTGTAGTTAAGTCGTATGAGAATATTCCCGGCTTGTGCAATGTTCAGGCGAATTCTCCCCTTGCCCGGTATCACCCCCTGCCACTATAACATGCCGCATGGATTTGCAGGAGCCCGCCCGGTATTCCCCGGCCACGGCCAATGCCTAGGACATCAAACGAAAGGTTTCAACAATGAATTCTGTCACTCTCAGGATGGATCGGCGTTACCTGTTGATCCCCGTCACGCCGGGCGCCACGAAACGGGTCATGACACTCACGTCCGGCGGACGCATCCGGCGGCAGTTCACCCTCGACCTGGCCGAGGGAACCCCCGCGTTCCATGTTTTCCTGGAAGCGCACGACCTGGCTGGCGCGGACCTGCAGATCGACTGCGACCCGCCCGCCACACCGATGATGCTGGAGGCCCTCACGACCTCGGACGACCTGCCGGACAAGGACGCGCTCTACCGCGAACCGCGCCGTCCGCAGTTCCACTTCACCTCGCGCCGCGGCTGGCTGAACGACCCCAACGGGCTCGTCTACACCAACGGCGAGTGGCACCTGTTCTACCAGCACAATCCCTTCGGCGTGCGCTGGGGCAACATGCACTGGGGCCATGCCGTCAGCAACGACCTGCTCCACTGGCGCGAGCTGGGCATCGCGATCTACCCGCAGCAATTCAAGGACTGGGCCTACTCCGGCTGCGCCGTGATGGACCACGCCAACACCTCAGGCTTCGGCACGCCGGACAACCCGCCCATGGTGGTCCTCTACACCAGCACGGGGCGCGGTGAATGCCTGGCCTACTCGCTCGACCACGGACGCACCCTGACCGAGTTCGCCGGCAACCCGGTCCTCACGCACGCCGAGGACGGACGCGACCCGAAGCTGCTCTGGCACGCGCCGACCCGCCAGTGGGTCATGGCCGTCTATGATATCCTCGACCGCGTCCCGGGCGTGCGCGGCAACGGGCGTCGCACGATCGCCTTCCACACCTCGCCGGACCTGAAGACGTGGACCTACCGCAGCCGCATCGAGGGCTACCACGAGTGCCCCGACCTGTTCGAGCTGCCGGTCGAGGGAGGCAGTGCCGGACAGACCCGCTGGGTGCTCTATGGCGCGGACGCCGAGTACCAGACCGGCGATTTCGACGGCGCGACATTCACGCCGGACGGCCCGAAACGCAAGGTCTGGCACGGACGCTTCTACGCCGCGCAGTCCTTCGACAACGCCCCGGACGGGCGGCGCGTGCAGATCGGCTGGGCCAACAAGCTTTGCCGGTGCCTTCATCTGGCAGTTCTGCGATGTGCGCGTTGACGAGGAACTTGCCATCCGCCGCGCCCGCGCCGTCAACAACAAGGGCGTCGTGGACGAATTCCGTCGCGAGAAACTCGCCTACGAGACCGTCAAGCGCCACTTCCACGCCCTGCGTGCGAGACTCGCCAGCGGGGAAGACTAAACGAAGCTATCCCCGGGATGGACGGGCGCCGCCCCGTCCGCCGCGAAAGCAAGGCAACCGGCGCAGCATCCCCAAAAGTGGCGGGAGCATCTTGCTCCCGATGGGGGGCGCAGGCCCCCCCTCCGTTTCCTCCCTTGGATGGACGGGTTCAACCCCGTCCGCCGCGTTGTAAGCCCCAAGCAAGAGTCGGGTGCCACCCCGTCCCGAGCAAGCATGCATAGTGCGCGAGGGCAGCCAACCGGATATCGCAACAGCCGCCTCCGGATTCCGGCACCGCCCCCGATGCCCCCCCATGACATTGACTGAATCAGCGACCTTGAACTTGTTCTTCTGCGCCAGAAAAATGGCTATTTCTATTATCGCGGACTAACCCTGGCGGTGAAAACACCCCTCGTCAATTCAAGTGAAGAATGGCGAGACCCTCCGTCCTGTTCCCCGCAAGCCAACATACAGCAGGAATTCTATACTTCGCGGGTGTTCATCCCTGCCTGCCTTGCTGCCTCTATTTGCTTCGTGTCTGACGAGACAAATAGCATGGCACCCCACTCAAGCGCACAAGCAATGTGCAAGGCATCCATTGCACGAACCGCACTGGTTTCAAGAACTGAGATTGAAGAACCAACCACCGGAACGGTGATATGGATGATGCTCGCATCCCTGACATCATCCAGCAGGCGGCGCTTTGCTTCCAAATACTGATCTGCGGCAAGGCGGCCTTCCCTTCGCCGACGGTTGAGCGCGGATACGATCTCAGGCAAGCAGATCACGCTCAGGCCGAGTTCCGATGCTTGCGCACAGGCATCCTCAACAGCATCGCTGCCCGCTTCATCTACAAACCGTTTTGCGAATGCGGATGAATCAAAATATGTTCTCATGAGCGCGATCCTCAAGAATAGCTGTCGCCAGCCCCTCGCCTTTCATCGTCAAGCGCAACGCTTTACGCTTCCATGACGGGAGACCGTCGTTCCGTTCCCTGGCGGGGGTTACTTCTGCAATGGGGCGACCGTGACGAAGCACCAAAAGGGTTTCCCCCTGTTCAACACGGCTAAGCATCCCCGACGCATGACTCCTGAAATCCGTTAGTGTCACCGTTGTCATTACGCACCTCCGATCTGTACATTACTGTACAGAATACCGTGCAGGTTTCCAGCTTTATTTATCAGGTTCACGCTTACAAGCACGGAACCATCGATCTTCGATTCCGAATATCACGGTGACCAAGCCCTCCTCCCGTAGCGTTGTAAGCCGCGCCGCGCGCGAGGGCAGTCAACCGGATATCGCAACAGCCGCCTCCGGATTCCGGCACAGCCCCCGACGCCCCCCCCATGACATTGACTGCAATCAACGGCCTTGATCTTGATCTTCTGCGCCAGGGAAATGGCTGTTTTCTATTTTCGCGGCCCCTTTTGCAGCAGTTCCTCAAGGAGAAACTGCGTCTTGGCAGAAATCACCTTGCGCGGGTAATACTGTTCGATGATGCGGCAGGCTTCGTCCACACTCCGTATCCCAAGATGCTTGAGGAGAAATTCTGTATCGTCGAGATCATGGGAGTCAAAACGTGCCGATACGCACTTCATGGCGAGCATGTAATCCGCCTGCGGAGCCCAGACCCTCAAGTTGGATAGTTCCACAACATCACGCACCGGCAGCTGGGAGAGGAAGTATCCCTTGGCGGCATCGTTCAGCCAGTCCTCCGGCATTCCGAGTCTGTCTGCCACGGCCTTGCTGGCATCGCGAATCTCCCGAGTCGGCTGGAAGATCGCATCCACATCCTTGGTTGATTCACGTGCATTGAACACGAGACACATGACCGCGCCGCCACAAATCCCGATTTCACCACGCACCCCCATCCCGCGCAACTCATCATTCAACGCGCTGAACAGCCGAAGAATGGTTTTTGAATCCAACATGGTCTATGCCCTTTCCAGAAAGTTACCCAGGACAAAGATTCCCCTGGCGCGAAACCATGCGGGCGACTCCACCAATGCCATCGCTTTCAAATTCTCAATGCCAGCCACAAACCAGGGCGAGCGCAGGGCCGGGATCCCGGTGCACCATGCAGGCGCAGGCATGCCCGTCTCATGACAGAGGGCTTCCGTCACCGATGCACACAATGCACGCAGCCGTGGATCCAGCTCGGTGACGGGGCACTCCTGCACTAATACAACGTTGCGAGTGGATCGGAATGCATCAACGAAATCGAAAAGGTGCGTCTTCCAAGAGGCGAATCCATCCAGCACCATACGAAGCGAAATATCGCGTATCGCGTCAACGGGCGTGAGCAGGAAATGCTCAACGGTCGCCTCGACACCACGGCGGGGCAAGCCAAGTGCCTCGGCAATCTGTTCTGCCGTCGACACTCGCCAGTTGTGCCCCGGCTGCTCCAGGAGTTGAATGCCTCGAAAAGAGATCGAAGCCCGTACCGCCAGCTCGCGCTGCGACAAGCCCCGTTCCCGCCTGACCACTTCAACCGCTTTCATGATGCCAGCCTATGATGACTAACTATAATACGTCAAGCAAAACCTGCCAGCCGCCTCCGGATTCCGACACCGCCCCCGCCGCCCCCCCATGAACATTGACTGGATCAACGACCTTGAACTTGATCTTCTGCGCCAGGGAAATGGCTATTTTCTATTATCGCGGACTAACCCTGGCGGTGAAAACACCCCTCGTCAATTCAAGTGAAGAATGGCGAGACGTAACCCTCGGTCCTCTAAAATCCGTGAACGGGACCACCCGCGCGATCCGGAACGCGCCATGCACGCTCAGCAGCGGGGCATCCCATAGATGCGACGCCACATCCGCGCGCCAGTGGTCTGCCCTGGGAATCCGCGAGGCATCCGTCGGTGCAAGCGCTGACAACGGATGCAGGGCGATTTCCAGCGTCAAAGTCGCGCCCGGGCATACATCCGGATGGTCGAGCCGGTGTATCGTTGCGGACATTCCCCCCTCGGCTTGAGATACCAGGCGCCCGTTGACATGCACGGACGGCGCGAAACGGGCACCCTTGAGCGTCAGCACCGCATGCCGCCACTTGCCAGCCGGCAGAGTGATCTTGCGCCGCAGCCAGAAAGGCTCAGCGGCCATGGACCCGGCATCGCCAGCAAGACCGGGCACACATATGGTGCCGTCATACACTTGTGCCGTCCCGCACTCCCATATTCCACTCAAATCCATGTGGTCCCGCCCCCCATCCTGCCGAACGCCTGTTGCCAAGCACTCATGAATTACAAAGTCACCTTAGAATAGCACCCGAAATCCTGCATACGCAAAGTGCATATACCGCCTATTCGTTATCCGTGCCTGCTATGGCGGTAGCGGCGCGACCTACCGGGCCACGGGGGTTATGCTCGGGCGGCTGGAGGATGACCGGCGGCTGCAGTACGAGCTTTTTGAGCAGTCCGAGGCGGTAGAGCGGCAACGGAGGATCGGAGCCACGTTAGACAGCCTGCAGCGCCGTTACGGCAAGCACACCGTATACCTGGCCACCGGCCTTTCACTCGCCGCCGCCCCCGTGGCAGAGCGCGACACCCCCTGCTGGCGGCGGCAGAACCTGCTGCAAGGCGAAACCCGCCGGCGCCGCATCCGTATACCAGTACTGGACCTTGTGGTCTGACGCCTGGCCGGACACTGTGAAATAGCAATACCGCACAGTAAAATCTTTAATGCACCGCCAGCAATTATAGCCACAAGCCTAGCTTTAATTGAAAAACCCAACAAAAAAGGGGCTTTCCGTTAAGAAAGTCCCTTAAAAAGTGGTAGCGGGGGTTGGATTTGAACCAACGACCTTCAGGTTATGAGCCTGACGAGCTACCAGGCTGCTCCACCCCGCAATCAAATGGATGTCCGCATGCCGATTGAATCAGCACGGTTCGGTAATGTAAGCGATGACGAAGCGGAATGCAACCGTAATCTTCAAGATTTTTTGTTTTGCGAATACGGGGTGCTCCTATCTTGACTCTGTTGTTCAACTCCGGCACACTTCTTGGCTGAATCCGCTGCTTCGACATTCCGCCCTGTCGCGTCATGGAAGCCAGAGGTAGTGTCAAAAGTTTTATGAAGAATGAAGACGTGAGTGGCGAGGCTAGGGGCTAGGCGTTAGGGGCTAGGCACTAGTCGTTATAGGCTAGTGGAAGAGAGCTTCCTAATGCCTAACGCCTAGATCCTAGGGGAGAACAACCAAATCGATACAACTACTGGATAGAGGCTTGATTAAGAAAATATCTGGGGCGGAATTCTTGACAGAACGAAGCCAGCGGACGGGTGTAATTATGAAATTGAACGGTGTGGAATCTACAGCGTCTGGAAACACGGAGGGGGCCGGAGAAGAGCCTCGCTCCAGGGGTGCGCGATTTTTCCTTTGCCTGACGGTGCTGGGAATTGTCTACGGTGATATCGGGACAAGCCCCCTTTATGCCACCCGCGTCTGCTTCACCCCGGGATGCGGCGTTCTCCCCAGCGCGGCGAACATCCTCGGGATTGTCTCCATGATCCTGTGGTCGCTGTTCATGCTGATCACGATCAAATACATGGCGCTTGTGCTACGGGCCAATAATAACGGGGAAGGCGGGATTCTCGCGCTGATGGCGCTGGTGAGCCGGAGCCCTGTTTTGAAAAAGCGGTTGTTTGTCATCATTGGCCTGTTCGGTGCCGCTCTGCTGTATGGCGACGGCCTGATCGCCCCGGCCATATCGGTACTCAGTGCTGTCGAGGGGCTGAACATGGGGGCGCTGGTCGTAACGCCGCGCGCGATTATGCTGATCGCGCTCGCCGCACTGATAATTCTGTTCGGGATGCAACGGCACGGCACCCAGACCGTCGGCAGCATCTTCGGGCCGGTCATGCTAGTCTGGTTTATCGCGCTCGCCGCGCTGGGAACCGCCGCGATTGTCCAGGCACCTGGTATCCTGGCCGCCGTGAATCCGCGCTATGCCATTGAGTTCTTCGTGAATAACCGCTTGCAGGCATTTATCACGATGGGAGCCGTCTTCCTGGCGGTCACGGGTGGGGAGACGCTTTATGCCGACCTGGGGCATTTCGGTACCGGTCCAATCCGGCGGGGGTGGTTCTATCTCGTGATGCCGGCGCTGATGTTGACTTATGCCGGCCAGGGGGCCTGGATGCTAAAGGCCTTGAGAGACCCCGCCAATGTGACGTTGGTGGACGGGCTCGCCGTCCTGAATCCGCATCTCATCGAGAATCTCTTTTTCCGGAATGTCCCCCACTGGGCGATTTATCCGATGGTTGCACTGGCCACCGCGTCCACGATTATTGCCTCGCAGGCGATCATATCGGGTGCTTTCTCGATGACGCGCCAGGCTATTCAGTTGGGTTATTTGCCGCGCCTGTCGATTGTCCACACCTCGTCGAGACGGATCGGGCAAGTCTATCTTCCTCTTGTGAAGTGGTTTATGCTGGCGGGTACTATCGTCCTGGTGCTGGGCTTCCGGAATTCC
>CAZZBA010000115.1:0-11251 GCA_964652765.1 uncultured Victivallales bacterium
GAGACGGCGGCGCTGAACATGAAGCTCCTGAAACTCGGGCATGATGCGGAAAAAGAGCTGGATGAGCGGTTGATGGCGCTTCTTAGCGACGGTCGCAACGCGTTTGAATGACGTGGCTGGACAGATAACATGATGCGTGAACTGACCATATCCAATCAGTACGGGATCCATGCGCGCCCCGCAGCCTTGTTTGTCAAGGCGGCATCGCGTTTTGATGCCGATATCAGCGTCGAGAAGGACGGTACTGTGGTGTCGGGGAAGATCATCATTGCACTGATGACACTCGAGGCGGGACGTGGCTCCGTGTTGCGGGTGACGGCGGAAGGCCCGGATAGCGAAGAGGCTCTCGATCATCTTGAGGATCTGGTTGTCAAGCGGAAGTTCGACGAGGCGTAGCGTATGGCATCGGAAGAGCCTGAAACGATAGGTGTGGTTTTCCGCGGTATCGGCGTGTCGCCTGGGGTGGCGGCGGGACCGGTGGCGCTGTTGCGGAACCCCGACACGCCGCAGATTTCCGAGCAGGCGATCAGCGAGGCGGCTGTAGCGGGTGAGATCGCCCGTTTTGAGGAGGCCCTGATCGAGACCCGCCGGCAGATCCGCCAGATCCAGGAGGCTCTCAGCGGCCAGACGCGTGCGCAGGACGCCTCCATCCTCGATGCTCACCTGATGGTTCTTGATGATCGTACGTTTCTTGAGGAGGTCATCGGCGGGGTGCGGGACAAGCTGCAGAACATCGAGCTGGCGGTGCGGGAGGGGACCGCCCGGTACGCCAGTGTGCTGGAGGCGGTCGAGGACGATTACCTGCGTGAGCGGGTCGCGGACGTGCGCGATGTGGGGCGTCGGCTGCTGAGGAACCTGACGGGAACCCCGGCTGATACGGTATCCGAGCTGGCGGCTGGCCACTTGATCGTTGCGCACGACCTGGCACCGTCGGAAACCGCGTCGCTGCCCAAGGACCGTATTCTTGGCTTCGCCACCGATATCGGCAGTCCGACATCGCATACCGCCGTGATGGCTCGGGCACTGGAACTGCCGGCCGTGGTTGGCCTGCATGACATCAGCCGTCGCGTCAAGACGGGAGACAAGGTTCTCATCGACGGGAACAAGGGTGTCTTTATCCTGAACCCGACTGACGAGCAACTGAAGACCTACGGCAAGCAGGAAGAAACGCGACGCACGATCGAGGCTGGTCTGGATGAGTTGCAGCAAAAGCCTGCGGAGACCAAGGACGGCCATGCGATCATGCTTTCCGCCAACGCGGAAGGGCCGGAAGATATCGATGCCGTCCTGCATCACGGTGCCTGTGGAATCGGATTGCTGCGTTCCGAATTCATGCACCTGGCTCGCAGCCGGTTCCTCAGCGAAGAGGAGCAGGGAATCATCTATGACCGGATCGCCGCCCGGTTGGCCCCGTCGCCTGTGATCATCCGCACCTTGGATCTCGGCGGCGATAAGTTTTTTGCCGACGTCCGCGACAGCCTGGAGTCGAATCCGTTCCTTGGGTTGCGTTCGATACGCCTTTCACTGCAGCATCCCGACTTTTTCAAGCAGCAATTGCGGGCGATCCTGAGGGCCAGTGTGCACGGGAATGTCAAGATCATGTATCCCATGATCAGCAGCAAGGGCGAGATCCTGCAGGCCAACCGCCTGCTGGAGGAGGCCAAACGGGAACTCGAGGCATCCGGGACCCCGTTCAACCGGAGCATAGAGGTCGGGATCATGATCGAGGTTCCGGCGGCCGCGCTTTCGGCGGACAGCCTGGCGAGGCATGTTGATTTCTTCAGCATCGGCACGAACGACCTGATCCAGTATACCATCGCGGTGGATCGCGGCAATGAGCGCGTGGCTTATCTTTATGAGCCGACGCACCCCTCGGTGTTGCGGATGATCCAGATGACGGTGAAGGCGGCGCATGACCACGGGATCTGGGTGGGGCTGTGCGGGGAAATGGCTGCCGACCCGCTCATGACAGGTCTGCTGCTGGGGCTCGGTATTGATGAACTGAGTGTCACTCCGCGTGCCGTCCCTCTGGTCAAGGATGCCGTGCGCAGCCTGGTTTTCCATCAGGCGGTTCGGCTGGCGGAGGATGCCCTGCAATGCGAGACGGCCGATGAAGTGCTTAAGAAGTGCAGGCGGTTGACACGCGAAACCGCGCCGGAGATAATGGCACTGATTGAATAATCAGTGCTCGCCTTTTTGCCCGGGATGAGTTATAAACCCGTTTTCAAGTTGATCTGTATTTGCACATTTGGTTGAAATCGAAGGGTCAGGAAAGGAACATAAGATGGCAATACGTAATTACATGTTCACCTCGGAGTCGGTCACAGAAGGGCATCCGGACAAGGTGGCCGATGGTATTTCGGATGCGATACTGGACGCCCACCTGAAGGGCGATCCCTTGTCGCGCGTGGCCTGCGAGACTCTCGTTACGACCGGTCTTGTGGTGGTGGCGGGGGAGATCACCAGCAAGGCGACCGTTCCATACGCCGATATCGTTCGCGACAAGGTTCGGCGGATCGGCTACACAGATCCGATGGCGGGATTCGATGGCGACTGCTGCGCGGTCATGATTTCGCTGGACCGGCAGTCTCCGGATATCTCCCAGGGGGTCACGGAGGGCAAAGGGCTTTTCAAGGAGCAGGGGGCCGGGGACCAAGGCATGATGTTCGGGTTCGCCTGCGATGAGACGCCGGAACTGATGCCGATGCCAATCATGTATGCACACCGCCTCACGCGTCGGTTGGCGGAAGTGCGCCGTGACGGGACGCTGCCCTACCTGCGGCCTGACGGCAAGTCGCAGGTATCGATCGAATACGTGGACGGCAAGCCCGTGCGCGTGGATACGGTGGTGGTTTCTTCCCAGCACACGCCGGAGGTGACGCACAAGACATTGTGTGAAGGAATTATCGAAACCGTTATCCGCCAGTCGATTCCCGAGAAGATGCTCAAGGGAACGCGTTACCTGATCAACCCCACAGGTCGTTTCGTTGTCGGCGGGCCGCAGGGTGACTGCGGCCTCACGGGCCGCAAGATCATTGTCGACACCTATGGCGGCATGGGGCGTCATGGTGGCGGGGCGTTCTCCGGCAAGGATCCATCCAAGGTCGACCGCAGCGCGGCCTACATGGCCCGCTACGTGGCGAAGAACATCGTGGCGGCCAATCTGGCAACGCGTTGCGAAGTGCAGCTTGCCTACGCGATCGGCTTTGCCGAACCGGTCTCCGTGATGGTGGACACGTTCGGCACCGGCATTGTCGAGGAATCGAGAATAGCGGCGGCGGTGCGGGCGGTATTCGGCCTGAAGCCGGCCGAGATCATCCGTGATCTTGACCTGCTTCGTCCGGTTTACGAGCCTACTTCCGCCTACGGGCATTTCGGCCGCACTCGCGGGCTTGACAAATTCACCTGGGAACGCAAAGACAAAGTGGACGCGCTCAAGGCAGCCATCTAGTCTTGTCCAATAGGAAACGAGATGATAGTGATGAAGAGAACCAAGCAGAAGGCACGGAAGAACATCCATGATTACGTGGTCGCCGATATGGCGCTCGCGGATTTCGGGCGCCGGGAGATCGACCTGGCGGAAGATGAAATGCCGGGATTGATGGCGCTGCGCGAAGAGTTCGGCAAGTCGCAGCCGCTGAAAGGTGTTCGCATTGCGGGTTCGCTGCATATGACCGTGCAGACGGCGGTGCTGATTGAGACGCTCAAGGCACTGGGGGCCGAGATCCGCTGGGCAAGCTGCAACATCTACTCCACGCAGGACCATGCAGCGGCGGCGATCGCGGCAGCGGGGATCCCGGTTTTCGCGGTCAAAGGCGAGACTCTGGAAGCTTACTGGGATTACACCGACCGCATTCTCGACTGGGGTGACGGGCTCGGGCCGAACGCGATCGTGGATGACGGTGGTGATGCCACGCTCTTTATCCACCTTGGCTACAAGGCGGAGGAGAATCCATCCGTGCTCGACCGCAAGCCGGAAAGTGCCGAGGAAGCGATCCTGCTCAACCAGTTGAAGCTGTCGCTGAAGCGCGATCCGCAGCGGTTCCACCGCATCGTCCCCTCGATTATCGGCGTGTCGGAGGAGACCACTACGGGAGTGCACCGCCTGTATCGGATGGCGGCGCTTGGCGAATTGCTGTTCCCGGCCTTCAACGTCAACGATGCCGTGACGAAGTCGAAGTTCGACAACCTCTATGGCTGCCGCCATTCCCTGATTGACGGGATATGCCGCGCGACCGATGTGATGGTTGCTGGCAAGATCGCGGTCATTGCCGGCTATGGGGATGTCGGCAAGGGATGCTGCCAGTCTCTCAAGGGGCAGGGGGCGCGCGTGATCGTGACGGAGATCGATCCCATCTGCGCCCTGCAGGCCGCCATGGAAGGCTACCAGGTCTTGACGATGGACGAGGCCTGCCAGATCGGTGACATCTTTGTGACCACGACTGGCTGTTGCGATGTAATCACGATCCAGCATATGCGCAAGATGAAGGATATGGCGATTGTCTGCAACATCGGTCATTTCGACAGCGAGATCCAGATCGAGAAACTGGAGAAATACGTGTGGAAGCCGGTCAAGCCCCAGGTCGATCTGGTGCAGATGCCGGGCGGCAAGCAGCTCATCGTGCTGGCGCGCGGGCGCCTGGTAAACCTTGGCTGCGCAACCGGTCACCCGAGTTTCGTGATGTCGAACAGTTTCACCTGCCAGACCATGGCGCAGATCGAGCTGGCGACGAAGCAGGGGACGTTGGAAAACAAGGTCTACGTGCTTCCCAAGTACCTGGACGAAAAAGTGGCACACCTGCATCTCGGCAAGCTGGGCGTCAAGCTGGACCAGTTGACGGCGAAGCAGTCCAAGTATCTGGGGATCTCGCGTCAAGGTCCTTTCAAGCCGGATACGTACCGTTATTAGAAGACAGACAAAAAAGGAGCAAGTGATGAAACGTGTGATTGTTGGTGTTGTGATGGCGATGTCGACCATGCTGCTGCTGCCGGAAGGCAGTCGTGGACAGGAAGTGCCGATCGAGGCGAAATGGTACGTCAGCGCCGGGCTGGGTGCCTTGTCCTATGAAGGGGACGAGGAACTGGAGGATGGCTTGCTTGGCACGATCCGCCTAGGCTACGAATACAGCGAATGGTGGTCCTTCGAGGGCGGGCTCTCGGTTGCGCCGAGCCTGAAGGAGAATTACCGCATAGATCAGGAAACACAAGAGAAAATCTCGCGAGTTGATGACCTCCCATGGACAGGCCAGTATGATACGTACGCGATGGGATTCTCGCTGGATGCGCTGTTCCATTTCACTCGCTGGGAGCGCCTTGATCCTTATCTGACGCTGGGTGCTGGTGCCATCTTCTATGGTGAGGACATCGGCGGCGATCAGTTTGACCCCGCGGTGCGGGCCGGTGGCGGCGTGATGTACCACTTCAACGATGAATGGGCGATCCGTGCGGATGGACGTACCTTCCTGGCGGGAACCGATACGGAAGCAAATGCCATCTTCGACGCGGGAATCCTCTGGCGGTGGGGCGCGCGCATCCAGCCCAAGATCGAGGCATTCGGCGGTCAGTTGGATAGTGATGGCGAGGGGCTGTATGATAAGGAGGAAGAGCAGATCGGCACCGATCCGTATAATCCCGATACCGATAGCGACGGGCTGACCGATTATGAGGAAGTGCGCGTCTATGGCACCGACCCGCTGAATCCGGATACCGACTACGACATGTTGTCCGACGGCGATGAAGTCCACAAGTACACCACGAACCCGCTGAAGGCGGACACCGATGACGGCGGTGTTGCCGACGGGCACGAGGTCCTTGAGGACAGTACGGACCCGCGCGAGGGGCATGGGGCTGACGATCTGCTTTTCTTCGAGCTCTACATACAGTTCGATTACGACAAGGCGGTGATCCGTTCCGTCCATTTCCGCGATCTCGATATCATCGGCAAGGTGCTGCGCCGCAGTCCGGATTCCACCGCGGTGGTTGAAGGCCACGCCGACTGCAAGAAGGGGTCTGACGCCAAATATAACCAGGAACTCAGTGAGCGGCGTGCCGCCGCCGTGGTGGATTACCTGGTGAAGAACGCAGGCATAACCGCCACACGCCTGACGCCCAAGGGCTTCGGTTTCTCGCGTCCGCGGGCAGCGAATGACCCGAATTCCGGCAATCCGGCCAATCGGCGGGTGGAAATCTATATCCGCGGCGATGTGCAGCACGCCAAGGACAGGATTCAAGGCGGTGTCCTTCTCAAGACGCTGTCGGAAACGCCAACAGGCGTGGACTCACCTGCGCCCGTCGGGCAGCCTGCGGCTGAAGACAAGCAGAATTGAAGCTGCTGGCGGTTTGGTTGATATCACCTGCACCGGCGGCACACATGTGCCGCCGGTGCGTCTTATGACGGATGAAGACACTAAAGCACTATATTACCACCGCTTTCTTGTCGACGTTTCTGGCCACATTGGCAGTCTTTACCTTTGTATTGTCCATCGGTGGCCTGTTCAAGCTGACTGACCTTGTAACGCGGGGGATTCCGGCGGGGCCGATCTTGCAGGTGTTCCTCAGCGGTTTGCCGTCGGCACTGGGGTTCGCCATCCCCATCAGTGCCATCACCGCCACGCTGCTGGTTTTTGGACGGCTTTCGGCGGACAACGAGATCACGGCCATGCGGGCCTGCGGTATCAGTCTCTGGCAGGTCACGCGGTGGATGCTGCCTGTCGCGGTGCTGCTTGTGTTTGCCTGTCTCTACATCAACAGCGAACTGATGCCTCGCAGTCACTATGCGAGGCGAACCGCCATTGTCCTGTTGGGTGTGATCAATCCCGTTGACCTGATTGAAGAAGGGCGCACGATCCGGGAATTTGACGGGTTGAGCCTGTATGTCGAGCGCAAGCGCGGGAATGTGCTGGAGCAGATCCGGATTTTTGACCAGCGCGAGCAAGGGCGTACCCGTGAAATCAAGGCGGAGCGGGCGGTTGTCTCGATTCCCACCAATTCAAACGATATTGTGCTAATGCTTGAGCAGGTCACGATTGATCCGTTCTCGTTCGAAAGTCCAGGAAAGGCGGATGCCGCACGGTGGCCCATACGGATTGAGGATGCGCGTCGCAGTGCCGTCTATCGCCGGCGCGACAAGGACATGTCGCTGGTAGAGCTTTATGCGAGGGCGAAGGCCGTGCGGGAGGAAGCACGAACGCTGGATGTGGGGGTCGCCGTGCTGGATGAGGAGGCGGAAACACTTAACGCCACGCGTACAAACACGGTGGTCGGTCTACCCCCATCTAAAGACCCCAGCATCATCGGCATCGAGGATCGATCAATCGAACTGCGCGCGAGCGCCATGCAGATGATGGTGGAATTCCATAAGCGACTGGCGCTTTCCAGTGCCTGTTTCGCCTTTATCTTTCTCGGGATTCCGCTGGGGGTGCGGTCCCATCGCAAGGAGTCATCGCTAGGTATCGCCATGAGCCTGCTGGCGGTATTCGTCTTCTATATGTTCATCCTGTTGGCTGAACAGCTTGCGGATTATCCGCAGTTTCGCCCCGACCTTCTCAACTGGATTCCGATTACGCTAGCCTTGCTGGGGGGGCTTGTGATGATCCGCCGCCTGAACTGAGTGTCTAGCCGCCCGTTTCCGCTTCCCGCCTGGCTTTCGCGGCGATCAAGCGGATGCTGATGCCCCACGCAAGGCGTATGAAGAGCGAGGCGGCGACCAGCAGCGATGCTGCGATCAGTAGCGCCTGCCGCTGCTCCGTCAGTTGGTTGCTGAATTGGGCGAAGAGAACCAGGCACACGGCGCACAGGAGCAGCGCCGGTCCAAGCAGATTCAGCGTATTCATCAATATGGCCAAGGGTTTCGACGTGCGGATTCGGGACTTCGGGCTGAAAAATGAGTTCATATCGGATGTTGCGTGTTGCAATGGTGGTTGTTTTAGTGTATTTTGCCGCGCTGATCCTACGATCAATCGCCGTAAAAAAAAAGTTCTATTTGTTTCACATCCATTTTTCATGAGAGGGGCAAATGACCGGACAACATCTTTACCACCAGCGCCGCCGTTTCTTCGAGCAGGGCCTTTACGATCCGGCGAATGAACACGATGCCTGCGGTGTGGGTTTCGTGGTGAACCTGGATGGTGAGCCGCAGCACCAGATCGTGGAGCAGGGGTTGCGTGTGCTGGAGAATCTCAGCCATCGCGGCGCGACCGGGGCGGATGAGAACACGGGAGATGGAGCCGGCATCCTGATCCAGGTGCCGGATGCGTTCCTGCGGACGCAGTGCGAGACGCTCAAGATCAAGCTTCCTGCGGCCGGTAACTACGGTGTCGGCATGTTCTTCCTGCCGTTGGATTCGACAAGGCGCAAGGCCTGCATGGAGGTTGTCGAGCTTACCGTTGCTGCCGAGGGGGGGCGTTTCCTGGGATGGCGCGAGGTGCCGGTTGACGGCCGTGTACTCGGGGCTCGGGCACGGGAGGAGCAGCCTTTCATCATCCAGGGGTTTGTTTCGGTTCCCGATGTCTCGCCGGATATGCTGGAACGTCGACTCTACATCATGCGCAAGCAGATCGAGAAGAAGGCACTGCCGCTGGTTGACGGGGACCGCGAGGCGTTCTACGCCGTCAGTTTCTCCTCCCGCACGCTGGTCTACAAGGGGCTGATGATGGCATCGCAGGTGATGGCCTTCTATCAGGACCTGCAGTCTCCCGATCTCGTCAGCGCGGTGGCCGTAGTGCATCAGCGTTACAGCACCAACACCTTCCCGTCGTGGTCGCTGGCGCAACCGTTCCGGTATCTTGCGCATAACGGCGAGATCAACACCCTGCGCGGCAACCTGCAGTGGATGCGTTCGCGGGAGCAGAACTTCAAGAGCGCTTTGTTCGGCGACGAAATCAGCAAGATTGTGCCGGTGATCGAGGCTGGCGGTAGCGATTCGGCGGCGTTGGACAACGCACTCGAGCTGCTGGAGCGTAATGGCCGCTCCCTCTGGCATTCGATGATGATGCTGATCCCGCAGGCATGGGGCGAGTCGTACCCGATGGGGCCTGACCTGCGCGGGTTCTTCGAGTATCACGCTGGACTGGTGGAACCCTGGGACGGTCCGGCCGCTGTCGCCTTCTCGGATGGCAAGCATGTGGGTGCCGTGCTGGACCGCAACGGCCTCCGGCCTGCCCGCTATACGATCACCAAGGACCGGCTGATGGTATTCGCCTCGGAAGCCGGCGTGCTCGACCTGGATCCGGCGCGCATACAGGAATGCGGGGCCCTGCGGCCGGGGCAGATGCTGCTCGTCGATCTGAATGAGAAACGGGTTGTCCGGGATTACGAGGTCAAGATGCGGCTGGCCCGCCAGCAGCCCTACCGCCGCTGGGTCAGCGAGAATCACGTCTTGATCCACGGTTTCTTCAACGCGGTCAGCGCTGTCGCCCCCGATCAGGAATCCCTGTTGCGGCGAGAGCGGCTTTTCGGCTACACCCGCGAGGACCTGCGCCGGATCATCGATGCGATGGCCTCGGAGGGCCACGAGCCGGTAGGCTCGATGGGCTCCGACCAGCCGCTGGCGGTACTTTCCGAGCGCCCGCAGTTGCTGTACTGGTATTTCAAGCAATTGTTCGCCCAGGTTACCAATCCGGCGATCGACCCCATCCGCGAGGAGCTGGTCATGTCGCTGATGACCTTCCTGGGCTCACCGGACCAGATCCTGACGGAAGTGCCACAGCATGCGCAGTTGATCAAGCTGAAGCACCCTGTGCTTTCCAACGATGACATGGAGCGCCTCCGCAACCTTAACGACAGCCGGTTCACCTCGCAGACGCTGCCGATCGGGTTTGATCCGAAGGGAGGCGGCGCTGCGCTGGAAGCCGCGCTGCAGGCGCTTTGCGAGCGGGCGGAGTCCGTGGGGCATGCCGGGTACCGCAATATCATCCTGAGTGACCGCGATCTTCCGGCGGATCAGGCCCCGATCCCGGCGGTGCTGGCGGTCTCGGCTGTCAACCAGTGGTTGATCGAGAAGCGCTTGCGCACCAGCATCAGCCTGATCCTGGTGACGGGCGAGGCTCGGGAAGTCATGCACTTTGCCGTCCTGCTGGGTTACGGGGCCTCGGCGATCAATCCGTATATGGCGTTCGAGATCGTGGCGGACATGGCCATTAGTCGTCAGCTATCGAAGGATACAGGAGTGGCCCGGGCGATCGAGAACTATGTCAAGGCGGTGTGCAAGGGGTTGCTCAAGACCATGTCGAAGATGGGGATTTCGACGTTGCGCAGCTACCGTAATTCGCAGACGTTCCAGATCGTCGGCATCGACAAGGCTGTCGTGGATCGCTATTTCCGCGGGACGGCATCACCGGTGGGCGGTATCGGCCTGGATGAAATCGCCCGTGAGGCGGCGATGCGCCATCAGGCGGCTTATGCCCCTTCGGCGGGACGTTCAGCGCTGCTGGAGCACGGTGGGCAATACCAGGTGGCGGTTGATGGCGAACGGCATTTGTGGACGCCGGACACGATCCGATTCCTGCAGGTTTCCACGCGGACCAATGATACCGCCGTGTATCGCCAGTATGCCGACTTGATCAATCGTCAGGAAAAACGGCTCTCCACATTGCGCGGCCTTTTCCGGTTCAAGGTTGCCGGAAAACCGGTTTCCCTGGCCGAGGTCGAGCCGGCATCGGCAATCGTGAAGCGTTTCGTGACGGGTGCCATGTCGTTCGGTTCGATCAGTCGGGAGGCGCACGAGACGCTGGCAATCGCCATGAACCGGCTGGGTGGAATGAGCAACAGTGGCGAGGGTGGCGAGGATCCGGAACGGTTCCATCCGCTGCCGAACGGCGATAGCCGCAACAGTGCGATCAAGCAGATTGCCAGCGGACGCTTCGGGGTAACCGCCGAGTATCTGGTCAATGCGCGGGATCTTCAGATCAAGATCGCCCAGGGTGCCAAGCCCGGCGAGGGCGGCCAGCTTCCAGGGCACAAGGTCAACAAGGAGATCGCGCGTACACGGCATTCGACGCCGGGTGTGACGCTGATCTCGCCCCCGCCGCATCACGACATCTATTCGATCGAGGATATCGCGCAGCTTATCTATGACCTCAAGAATGCCAACCGGGACGCACGCGTCTCGGTGAAACTGGTTTCCGAAGTCGGTGTCGGTACCGTCGCGGCCGGTGTGGCGAAGGGACATGCGGATGTGATCCTGATCAGCGGCTACGACGGCGGGACTGGCGCGTCGCCGCTCTCCTCGCTCAAGCATGCAGGCGGACCGTGG
>CAZZBA010000116.1:0-11227 GCA_964652765.1 uncultured Victivallales bacterium
CTCTATCATTATGCTATAGGATCGGCATCAAATTATGTCATGTCTCAGGCAGGCATCACTTACGCGGAGAACTACGCTATTAGGGTAGCTCGCTACACGAATGGGAGCATGGGCGCGGCGGTCACACTCAGTATGTCACCGGCCGGCAATGCTGTTGACATCGGTAGCGCTGTTTTACTCTCGTCACACTTGGCGAATAAAAGCAACGAGCTCGTCAACTACCAGACCGCCATCAACCTAATCGCTTCGCTGTCACCCCCGCCTTTAGCCATCGACACTAAGACTACAAGCTTTACACAGAAAATTACTCTCCAGGATACAACAGCCAGCTCCGGAGGGTTAGGAAATACAGCAGGAGCGCTGGTAGTCGCAGGCGGGGCTTCAATCGCAGGCGGTACGGTTCAGCTAGGTAATGCTGGTTGTCACCGGATTTACGGTGATCTTTTTGTTAGTCCTTCTGGCATAGGCGTAGACGGGCATATAGTAGGACAGAATGGCGAAATAGCTGGCCCAGGAACGGGTGCGATCATAGCATACGATGGTGGTATCTATTCCGAAGATGGGTTGTATGTAAATAAGGGTGGCTCGGCTCAGGCTGGCTATTTTATGTCTTATGATGATGGGTTTTCTGCAAAACTGGTAAGCGGGTGTGTAGCTGGTACCTTTAATGCTGGCGATGTCGAAGTGAACATTGCCGAACATGGTGGGGGCGGGGGCGGTTATGGAGTTAACACAATAACAGGATTAGGAATCAATGTTCATGCATTAGGCTCCTACTACCACGGCGGCGCTCAGGGTGTTACTACCAATGGTTTCTCCGGTGGTATACTCACTGACTTCTCGGCCTTTACCGCCGCAGCGGGAATTGGCGTTGTTGCCTCCGACATCCCGATGGGGGTTTATACGAACAGGTAAGGCAGAGCCCAGAGGGCAGATGGGGTTCCAGGTTCAGGTACGAATGAGAAGTAAAACACAGGCAAAGTTCGAGGTGAAGTTGACACAGCGATATTCTAGTGCCAGCTTCAAACGGCATGTATCTGGGCTCATATGCTCTGCCTGCCTGCTGTCTTCTGTCATCTTCTCCAGCGCCTCCACCAATGACCTCGTATCGTATTATGACTTCTCCGATGCCACAAACCCGGCAAGGGATCTGATCGGCGCCAATCATGCCACTAACTTTAATTCAACCTGGACCCCTCTAGGCTGGCCCAGCGGGGCCTATTCCTTTGCCGGGTCGGGCCAGCGTCTGGAGGCAGGCTATATACCAGCCTACAATTTCGGGACCAACAATTTCACTCTTTCGCTCTGGGTTTATCCCTATCCCTATTCTAGATACTCGACTCATGTGTGGCTGGACCGCTGGGGCTCATCATCTACTAATCAAAGCTGGGCACTTGAGCATTATAGAGGGCAAATCCGTTTGATAATCAAATGGGTAGGGGTCAGCGGTACGGCTTCCTACTATACCCTGCATCCATGCCTTCTAGCCGGTCAGTGGCAGCATATTGCTGTTACCCGCAATGCTAGCACTCTTTGCATGTATCACAACGGAAACCTTGTTGGCACGAATGCTGTAGGAAACCAAACGATTAATACCACTTATGCGCCACTTTGGATTGGGCATAGGCAGAGCAGCTCCGTTTTGCATGCCAACGGGAAACTCGACAAAGTTAAGATCTTCAACAGGGGCTTTTCGTCCGATGATGTTGCTCTCGAAATGGCGGATGGCAAAGGGACGTTCTATTACCCCGACTGGTGGCTTGCTCGCGGCATGGTGGTAACGAATGCATCCGCTACAAATGACTTCTCTGCCATTCTTGCCGGCCAGCTGAAACACGTAACCAAAAAGGCAAAAGACGAGCTGGATGGCAGTCTACGGGATCCAAATGGTGTGCATGCTAATGCAGGTGTTGCCATTGAGGGGCTTGTGTCGGGCTTCTCCGAGACCAACAACAACTACCACTTTGTTAATGCCGGGCAGTTGAAGAATACGGCGCGATTGTTCTATGACCGATTTATCGAAATTGGTCACCACAGCGTCGTCTATCCATGGGCCGGGGCTACGCTGGGGGCGAGTGATTTCGATACCGCGAATGTCGGGCAGATGAAGTACCTGTTCAGCTTCGACCCCGAAAACGGTTTCTTCGGGCCGCGATACCGCGCCGCAGGGGATGAGGCGCCAGATCATGGCGGACGGGATCTTCGCGCCTGGAATCTTCTTGCAGCCATTTCACCACAAGCGTACCAGGGCGACGAAGGTGACATCGTGCTATCGTATTCATTTGATCCCGGTGGCTTTGTCCCAGAATGGGATAGATTCTATCTTAGCAGTTCACTTAATCAGGCGCAGGGCTGGCAGTCGACGGGGTTGCAGTTTTCGGTTAATGGTTCAACAATGGCCATTCCTGCTAGTGACAGTGTTGATGTCACTGATGTGGTACAGGGCAATTCTAGTTCTACTATAACTGTAGCTCTGGCATATATCGATGGTGGTTGGATAGCGCTGGATGGACCGGTGTATCTTCTGCGCTGGAATCCCGGAGTATTTCTGGACCTCAGGAATCTGAGAGGGGATGACGGACGGTTTTATGTTGCCTGCAACGGAACAAGTGTATGGGTGAATGCCCGGACTACGAATACTCCACCTAATCTCCTGCAAGCAACGAATGTTGCGACATGGAATGGTTATTATTATGAGCATCCTTATAAGCTGCGTGCGGCACTTAGTACTTCATGCTACTCTTCCGGCGGTCAGATCGACCTTGATGATTACACCGGTGATATTAATCTTTATGCAACTGCGAATTACTGGCCACAATACTTTGCAGAATGCAATTTCAAAATCGGTGGCACGCGCCCTAGCTCCACGAATGTCAATGACTGTGCGCTGCAGGTGTTTCGCTACAATGATCAAACTGTTCCTTTGGCATGTTCGAATTTTACGGTTTTCAATGTCGAAATAGCGACTACGAACCAATTATATTATCGCTATCCTTGTGATCACGTTATTGGATGGGATGGAACGGTATATCTGGATCTTCAGCCGCATAATGGCAGTGTGACCGGCGTCCTGTCTTTTGCCGTCGGCAATGGCATGGTGTCAAGCAACATTTATAGCGGTCTGCAGGTCGGCGGAACGACCTCTTGCTATGTTCGTGCTGCCCCCGGGAACTACACCAAATTGATTGCTTCATGGAGCATGGCAGGGCAGACGGATACTGATGAAGCAATATTTGCTCCTCACGAGCATCTGAATCTTGCAGCTTGGGAATGCGATACGTACCGTCGTGATTTTGCAGAAAATGGAGATCCTTTTGCATATAGTGGAAATCATATAAACAGGGAAGAAGTGGCTACTTTTGATGCCGCTGGCATGTCTCTGCGCATTGCCGATCCTTTTAAATACCCTTTGTCAAACCAATGGGATGACGCCTTTTGCCTTAGCTGGACCCATCCTACGGGCCGCGTTGTCTCGGTATACGGGAGCACGAACTCGCCGGTATATGTTCCGTACCCGGCTAATCCCGAAGTGGACAGCAACTGGCCCTTGTTCGTTCCCGTCCACATGGTCGGCCCCGGAGACCAGAGCAATACCGTACTCACCGTACCCGGCCTCGAGATATCGATGACGCATGAAAATATATTAATTTGCAAAGACTCTGTGGTGCTTGACGGCTGGATTGATGCGGATGTGGATTCCGGGAATGTCCTGGGATACCAGGTTGGCACATCAACTGACGCTGCTGGTGCGACGGAGACGAACGCGCCCGGGAAGCTGATAAGAGCCGGATACGGAGACGCGGACAGCGATGGTATCCCTGACTACGCGGATGGGTTCAATTGGAGCGGTCTAGGTGGCGATTATGGCAGCGATACCAACAGTTTTGTTCCCCTTCTGCTCACCGTTCCTTCTGTGATTAATTGCGCTGACGCCAGGCTTATGATTGCCCCTTACGACCTGTCTGACCCAGCAGGTGTTGTTTGCTCAAACGGAGTTTTCCTTCCGGCACCCGGTGCGTTACGTATCTGGAAGAAGAATAAGTACGAGGAAAGAACCGCAGACGATTTGGTTTACAGTGGTGTATATTCAAATCTGTATGACTTGGGGTCCTGGACCAACAATCAGCAGGTTCTCTATCTGGAAGGCGTAAACGCAGCCGGATCTGTCAATCTGTCGTTCTCACTTGGTCCGAATGACATGAATAAATACTGCTGGAGTGATAAGGTTACCGTTACGGTACTCGATATAGACCTTGATGCGGATAGTGATAATACATATTCCAATATAGCTTCACCGTCTTACCCTGACGCTCCAAACTGGCTTTCCGGTGAAGATCAGATAGAGGAGAGCTCTCCTGTTGCTGTTGGTTTTGCTGATCCCAATGGCGATGGGGTATATGACTATAATACGAATAGCCATTTGCCGGATTTGGGCGCAGTACTTGATCCGCGCAAAGCCATCATGGCGGCCCTCCCATTGTCGTTCCTGGACGGCGGGGCAAATCTGGGTTGTCGCCTCTTTTTTGAAGAAAGCAAGATTGTTATCTGGAACGGCTCTAACAGGGTGATCCCCGGTTCTACGGTCGTGACAGCATCGACCAACTTGCTGGTGGAAGGAAAATCCATTGGACCTGCTAACGTTACCGCTCGTCTCTGTACGTCCACGAATGGTGTGGATTATGTCGACACCCCCATCGGATACATCCAAGATACCGTTGCCGTTCGCGTCTATCCATTGCCGCGTACACTACGTGCAACAGACAGATTCTCCCCGCAGCAAATGGAAACACCTCCTTATCATGTGTCTAAGGTCGATTATGCAGTTCCGACCTCCGGATTGGTTTTTGTGGGGCTATGGGTGATAGAGGCTGGTTCCATCGCCCACCAAGAGAATTGGGATGCTCCAATCTCAAGATGCGCATCAAACCATACCGCCTTGGAGGATACAAAAATATATCGTATCAACCAGCCCTACATTGTTGCTTCGGGCGAACGACGACTGTGCTGGGACGGGCGCTTTGATGTCGATGGTGACGGGATGGTGGATACGAATTCCGCTGGCAGCGAATTATTCGCGCAATTGTCTATACCGGGAGAGTCGGAGTATAAGATGAAGACCGTTGCGTTTGCCTTGGCAAACAAGAGACCGCTGGCACACCTGGGGCTTGAGAAAACGATGCGAACCATGCCGGTTGCTACCGACGCTGTCGGGGAATCCTGGGATTGGTCGAGCAATGGACCGTTGTTTTTAGCGTCTGCTCAGCATGCCGGTCGATTCCTCGATCAAGTCTGCTCCAGATCCAAGGCTCTATCTCTGTCAGATAATCTCCTTGCGGTTAGAAATGCGGCGGGGCAGCACTTTGGGTTCGATACATTCCTTTCCGGAAATTCATGGCTGCATACTTCGATGGGATTTGGCTGGTCGCACAACTTTGACCTTCGGCTTGATTCGACCCGGTATTACGATATCAACATGAATCCATATTTAGTAAATTGGTGGCAACCCGTGGTTAGCTGGTACGGGAACATGCAGTTGACTGATCTATACGCTTGTTTCTGGGGTGATAACGGGGCTTTCTATGCAAATGGCATGAGGCTTTCTCCGGAGGAAATTAGGGACGGAGGCAACCTGGTTGCCAGGACATTGACCACTCCGGCTCACGATGTATATACCTTCGATCTCAACGGGCAGCTTACAAACATTCAGGATCGTATCGGTAATACGATCGAGATTGTCCGGTCCGACTATCCGGGTGCTGACGAGACAGTTCGTACGCGCTATATATCTGAGGTAAGAAAGAAACTGGTGGGTGGAGCCGTTGCCGTTGCCACCCTGAGCTTTGGCTACAAAGCGGGTTCCCAAAACACCCAGCTTGCCTACGTGTCTCTCAACGGGACAAAGACAGTGTCTTTCAACTATACCAATGAAGTCTTGGCAGAAGTCACAGGTCTCGATTTCAAGGAAACGTATGGGTGGAGCGATGGGCAACGTGAAGATGCCACCGCCCGTTTTGTGCCGGGCGTGATTACGAGTAGAACCATTGAGCCGGTTGTTGCTGACGCTCTTCAGCCCACAGTCAAATGGAACTTCAGCTATGACAGCACTGAGCGGGCAAATTCATTGGATTCTCCTCACATAACCAGCCTCGGTATAGGAGATGCCTCTGCGGCATGGATGAATGCTGACATTTCCGGTAGCACTGCCACTTATGCAGATGGCTCAATAGAAACACACAACTACTCCGGCGCATTCCTGCAAAATATCACCAGGTCGAAGGGTGCGGATTCGTCGACATTCGCATATAATTTCAATTCTGGCGGGCAGAGACTTAGCGAATCTACCCCTGAAGGCGATATCACCTATGGCTACGATAGTGATGGCAGGCTTAACAGTATCGTCAGGCCGGGCTCATACGCGGCTGAAACCATGACTTACGGCGAAAAAGGCCAACTTGCCAGCCGCACCATAGAGACTACACCACCGCGCGTAACCACCTACACACTGGACGGTAACGGGAATGCGACCATGATCACGGAGGGTGACAAAACATGGAGCAGCATCACATACACGCCATATGGAGCTCAGGATACAATTAACGATCCCGAAGGTATCGTCACCGATAACGATTATAACAGCAAAGGGATGCTGACTGAAGTCAAGAGGGGCGGCGTACCTCTGCAGTCTTTCACCCCCGATCCGGATACTGGCGACATCATTCAAGTCACGGACGCTGAGTCGAATGCGACAATATACGATTACGACGGCGCAGGGCGGGTCACAAAAACAACTTATGCCAATACCGATACTGAGGAATCCATGTATTCCGCCCACGGTTACACGGTGCGCCATCAGGCGCCCAAAGCCGGGGCCGCGCAGCCTGCTGTCACCACCATCGCATTTGACTCCGACGCCAAGCCTGTGTCAGAGCATGTTATCGGTGTCGGTGTCAATTATATCACTTCCTACGACACCGTTGATGGCTTCGGACGCGTAACGAAGGCTTCGGTGGACGGGCTCGTTCAGAATTATGTATACGACTATCTCGGCCGCCGCACCGAAACCAAGATCGGCGATCCGGGGAAAAGCTCCGGCATAGTAAAGTACGATCAGTTTGGGAATGTTGTAAGCCGAAAGGGTGGGGAAGGCGCGGAAGACAATATCTACGGGTTCACATATGACGCCATGAATCAGGTCAAGACAACGACCCGCCCCGGCACGCTGGGTTCCGTGTCCTATATCAGGGACGGTGCAGGTAATGTCATCAATCAAACCGATGACGCCGGCGATGGTACAGTCCTTACGACCTCGTGGGCGTACGATATCTACGACCGTCCTACAAATATGACTCTGGCGGCGACAGATCCGTTGCTCTCCCCCGCGCGAACATGGTCCTATAACTATGATAAGCTCGATAACATTGTCAGTGTCAAAGATCCCATGACCAATGAAACCGTCCATGCTCCGGATCGCATCTACGGCACCGTCACGAATATCACGATGCCGGATGGCGGCCAATATACCTATGTCCTCAATCTCAATGGCGATGTCACGGCAACCATTGATCCGCTTGGCAAGAGCTGGACTACCCCTCGCGATGAAATGCGTAATCTTTCAGGGTTCACTCAGCCTGGTACAAGTGGAATATCTGCGTCCTTTGACAACAATCTGTACGGGCAGGCGCAGTCCGGAAACATCGCCGGAAGGGATTTCCTGCGCACCAGTGACTCGCTTAACCGCACGACCGGCCTAACGCCGCCCGGTTCCAGCACGCCTATCACCCAGACATGGAGAGCAGCCGGACCCGATACGCTAACTACGCAAGGTGGTCTTGTGGTGAAAGACAACTATGAAGCCGGAACGGGCCTTCCCGACTCAACTGTGCTAGACCCTGCCGGTAGGAATATCGTCAAAGATCTATCAGTGAATGCTGAAGGTCAGCTTACGGATACTGAAATAGTTGGCGCCGCCCTGACCCGAGCTACCACCAGGGAGCACGCTGCTGACGGCAGTGTGAAGTCGGTGCAAAAGGTTGCCAGCGGGGTAAAGCGCGACGTAACCCGCAACGGGCACGGCGTAACCACTGGCTACTCCGCTCCCGAAATCGGTTCCGTATCCATGGCGTATGACAACATGTTGCAGCCAGTCACGCTGACCGTGAACGGCTCTCGGGTGAACAAATACCAACGCGACCTCAACGGTAATGTGACTCTCGCGTCGCTCGCCAGCGGTGAGACGATAGAAATGCAATATGACGATGCCAATCGCCTGATCGAACGGAAGACCACACTGAATGGTGGAGCAACGAGGGAGGAAACGTTTGCCTACGATTTGGCCGGCAACGTAACGAATCATAATGCCAGCGGGATCGATGTGTCAATCGCCTGGGACGATGCCGGCAACCTGCTCAGCATTGCAAGGCAAGGCGCAACCCGTGCATTCACTTACGACAAGGGGCAGGTTACGAGCGATACCATCAACGGCAAAGGTATCACAAGAACTTATGATGGTGAAGGCCGCGTATTGACGGAGTCTGTTGGCAGTGAAAGCTTTACATTTACCTACTTCCCTGACGGACGCCTTAACGAAGTGCTCAAGAATGGAGTTGTCGTCAATACGCTCCACTATGATTCGGCGTTTTTCTACACCGGCATGGATGACAAGAATCCACTTCTCGGCGGCTACCAGAGCGTTGCAATCTCCCCTGATGAGGTGGGCCACGCAAGGATACTCACACTGCCGGAAGGGATTACGCAGGAACAGCCCGTCAATGACGACGACAACCTCATTGGCACCATTCTGGCTGGGAATGCCGTGAATATCGGCCTGCAAGATGGAGTGATCCCCATCTCCGTAAACAGACCCGGCTCGGCCCCCGACAGCAGCATGACCATCAATAACCAGAAAGAATTAACCGCCATTACCAACAGTAACGGTAGCGGTATCAATCTTACCCGCGAGGCTGGGTCCGGCAGGATCACGGAAAAAGCACAGCCCCATCTCGGTACGTCGGGCACGTCGGATGAGTACACTTACTACGATAACGGCTGGCTGGCTTCCGAACGTCGTCCCGGTCTGGAAATAGCATACAACTACCGCGCAGACGGAACACGCGACAACGTGGTAGTCAATGGCGAGGCGATCAATTTCATTGCCAACGCTGCCGGCCAGATCGTCAGAATCGAAAACCAGCGCCTGGGTGCCATAGCAAATCCAGCATATACCGTCGGTGTTGGCGGCAAGTACCTCACCATTGAGCAGGCGTTGCAGGCGCTGTATGCGGAGCAGGGAACGAACGCATTCACGCAGGATCAGACGATATGGGTAGTTGATAACCTCTACACGAACAACATTGCAATCTCATCCGCAGTGGCGGAACTCAATCCTACCGCGCAGAATCGTCTGATCATCCGCGGGCGAAGGGGTACGCCGGCACGCCTGACTGGCAAGATCAGGATAGAAGGTCTTGAAAATGTAACGCTCAGCGGCTTTGAGGTATTCAATACGAACGCCCTGAAAGGCCTGGTCGTTGAAGATGCTCCCGGAAGTCACATTCAGAGCTGCGTCGTACTGAGTGACGTTCTAGTCACCAACTCGCCTCTGTCTATTCTGATAGGCAACACCTTTGATTACACGAACGGGTGGGGTAATATCAAGGCTCACGATGCTGGCCCCATTCAGTTCCGGAATAACATTTACCTCAACGACAATGTCAATCCCGTCATCGTGACTCAGGGTGTCACGTCTGCGCATGGGGCGTACAATCTTGCCTGGCCATCGAACGACACCGGCATTGCTGAAGCATCATGCATCTACGCTGATGCTCTCCTGACTAACAATTACTCCATTGCATCGGGGCTGAGTGCTGTTATTGGCACTGGCGCCAACATCGTCGGACTTATCGAGGATATCAGGGGCAAGACCCGGCCCAATCCTCCATCCCGCGGCGCGTACGAGTATGGTGCATGGGTTGGCGGCGGCGTAACGGAAACCCTAACCTGGGTCGACGGCAGGGTCGCCGCCCGCAACGTGAACGGAAAGAACTTTAAATTTGAATATGACGGCGCAGGGCGACTGACGGACTATGAAGATGAAAGCGACTCGGCAAACAGCGCAACATACGAATATGACGCATTCGGGCGGCGCATCCTTATAACCGTTGGCGGAACGCACGTCACCCGCTGTGTTTATAATGGCCAGGACGTTGTCGCGGAATACGTGGACGAAGATGGCAACGGCACCGTTGACCGCAAACGCATCTACTGGCTCCTGCCCGAGATCGACCAGCGCATCGGTTTCATGGATATCATAGGCGCCCAGACCAACACCTACTATTACCTCACCGACCAGGTCGGCAGCGTCCTCCAAATCGTCAATTCTAGTGGAACTGTAGTAAACCAGTACGACTACGACGCCTTCGGTAATATACGCTGGGCGAACTCCTTCGAGAACATCCCCAACCGCTACACCTTCCAAGGCCGCGAATGGGACGCCCACGCCGGCCACTACCACTACCGCAACCGCACCTACATTCCCGAATGGGGCATCTTCACCAGTCCCGACATGAACCTCGCCAACGGCATCCTAGGCGAAACATACGGAATTGGCAGTTACCTCTTCTGCAACAATAACCCGCTCATGTACACTGACCCGCTCGGGTTGAACTCTGTAGGTGGGCATTATTACACCGTGCTTGTGGTGTCACTTGCCGCCGGATATTCGATGGATGAAGCCAAGGAACTTGCCTTCTTCGCGCAGTACCCGGATTATGTGAAGGAGTATGAGGCGTGGGATCTGATTGAAGGTGACCGCAGTGCACCGAGGATAGCCGCGCACAAAAGCAAGGAATGGGTCAAGGTTGGAAAATCACTATCGGAGAATGCTCTCTTGAAACAAAGCATTGGGCACTCATTTCGTAACAGTGATCCCGTTCCTTATAGAAAAAGTTATGCGCAAAATTGGTCATCGCTGGGGGGCCTGCATGAAAAGGGAATGGTCTTGCATTTCTTTGCAGACTTGTACGCGCATGCCTACGATCAAGAGGATGGGACGGAAAGGCTGGTTGATACAGGATTGGGGCACGCAACGAAAGGAACCGGCCCTGATTACATCGGCCTTGATCACGCGAAATACGATAAATATGTGCGCGACATGTACGCGATGATCAAGAAAGATGGTAGCAATGACGGCATGATTGAGGGCTTGCTAGCCTTTACCAAGACCTTCTCC
>CAZZBA010000117.1:0-11118 GCA_964652765.1 uncultured Victivallales bacterium
AGCCCACATGGGTGAAAATCAGCCAGATCCGAACACTCTCCGTTGAGCGCCTTGGCAAGCGCATGGGCCACGTATCAGATAACGAAATGAGCCAAATCATCGAAGGTCTAAACGAAATAATCGGTGACCCAACACATTCAGGTTATCGGCGCTAGCACGCCTCAACCTGATGCGCAACGTTCGGCAAAATATGAAAATAGCACTATACTGCAGCATCTTACTATGTGCTCTCGATGTTTTTGCTGAACCAGCGGACACAAACGCATCTTGGGTTGTTGGTCGGTGGGTAAATGTTCGCGCAGAGATATCCCCTACCAATGCGCTACCGCCGGAGGTGGCGACTAATCTTACCGAGAAACATGTCCTTACTTTCCTGCCGGATGGCAACATCCAACGCTATTCTGTAAAACACGGATTAAAGAACTGGGTCTTTAAATTCAAGACCGTTGACCGAGTGCTTCACTTAAACTATTCCTCTGGGTTTGAGCCTTCAGGCCATCTTGCGGACGATGGAATGCTTGTCATCAACTATCGACGTTGGCACCAAGTCATTTATCGCAAGGCAAAAGAGGATGAAGACTTAGGAGAACTGGAGCCGAAAGGCGAACTCCTTGGTAGAGGCTTCTGGAGCGAGAAAAATGGCCGACAACCTTCTCCAGGCGACGGAAAGCCCGCGCCAGAGAAGTAACGTTGGGCCAAACAATATGATAAGGAAGAATATAGCGGTGGTGGGTGCAGTATTGGCGGCCGGCGTTCTTGCGCCGATCATCGTCATCACGCACACATATGTTGTCCGACCTCACCAAGTTGAAGGATGGGGCGACTGGATGCAGGTGTTATTGCCGATAGTCCCGCCCATCGTCGCGCTTTACGTGAGCTTCCTTCTCTGGCGGAAGTCTGAGGGAGGACCAGTCGGGCGAGGTCTTGTCTGGGGAGCCTTCGTGGCATGCGCTGCGTACATGACACTTCAAGAACTTGAGTTGGCATCCCAGTTCACTCTGATTTCACAAGATAGAGAGGCACATTGGGCCATGCTTCAGTTACCAGCCTTCTGGATTGCGTTGCCTGCCCTGCTCGTGGGTCTTGGTATCGGTGCACTCGGCGGGTGGATCAGGAAGAAAATTCGGCCCAACCAAGCTGACTTCGTCAAGCGCCCGCATTCTACGAGGAGAAGACTATGACAGCATGCATCAACGGGCCACGAATTGGGCGAGAAACTCACTTCAATGAGTTTCTCAAAGTGTTGCGAAGGCAGGGCACGCCCGCCTACTTGCCCTTCTACGAACACTTCGCGAGTCCGGGCTTTATGGCCAGCCGCATTCCCGAAATGGCAGAGGCAAAGGGCCAGCGGTATTGGGAATTGTATGCCCAGTTCTATCTCAGTCTGGGGTACGATTGCATCCCGCTGGAGATCGGCCTTCGATTCGGCAAGATCAATCGAAAAGCATCAGAGCATCAAAGCGAAAAAGGCGTCTGCATCCAGTCGATGGATGATTTTGAAGCGTTGGCCTGGCCGGACGAGGACTCGCCGCTCGATCTGTCGCCATTCGAAATCGTCGGGAGTGTTATACCGGACCATGTGAAGATTGTCGGTGGCGTCTGCGGTGGCCCGTACGAGAATGCCACAATGGGACTGCTGGGAGTTATGGGACTCTCCTTTGCACTTGTAGACAATCCCGAACTGGTCACGGCGGTGTTTCGCAAACTGGGAGCGCTTTACACCAACGCCAACCACAAACTTGCAGCGATGGACTGCATTGGCGCCACACGACAGGGCGACGACCTCGGCTTCAAGACAGGCACATTCATGCCGCCGGACATGCTCCGCGAGCATGTTTTCCCGATCTACCGGGCGATGGCACAGGAGGCACACGCACAGGATAAACCATTCATACTCCATTCCTGCGGCCAGCTTGCCGAGATATACGAGGATCTGATCGACTGCGGCATCGATGCGAAGCACTCCTTTGAGGACCAGATTACACCGGTGTGGGAGTTCCAGTCGCAATATGGAAAACGCATCACACCTCTTGGAGGGCTGGATGTTGACACTGTGTGCAGAGCGGATGAGCAGTCGCTTCGTGCATACACGCGCAATGTCATCGGTAAATGCTGGGGAGAAGGAAGGTACTGGGCTCTCGGAACAGGTAATTCCCTGACGGACTACATACCCCTGGAGAACTACCTCGTGGTGATCGACGAAGCGCTGAAGGTGACTCACGAGTAATTGTGTGGAGACAGCGTCCTCATTGTGACCTTTTCGATAAAAAAGCACGGCACGTTACAACTTTCCCAAGGTGACGGCCAGGGGATCCGTTGCCATCCCCCGCGTTGACCGGCCCGTTTGCGCTTGAATGCCTGTCAAAAGCCAAATAGGATGCGTTCCGGATTTTAGATCGGAATTAAGAACCGCTCACAACCATGCATCCTTTTGTCATCAACGCTGTGGCCCCGACACGTATCTGCGACGTCGGCGGCTGGACCGACACCCATTTTGCGAAATTCGGGGCGGTATTTAACGTTGCCATTTATCCATATGTCGAAGTCCAGATTCATCCTTTGTCGGCGGAGGAATCTGATGGCCGCCTGATCATTTCGACCGAGAATTTCAGCACGTCCTATTCGCTGGATCCCGACAACATTGTTTACGACAAGCATCCGTTGATCGAGGCGGCGATCAAGTGCATGGCGCTCCCGCCGGGCCTTACCTTGAGAATCAACGTTTTTTCCTATGCTCCGCCCGGTGCCTCGATGGGCACCTCCGCCGCGGTTTCCGTGGCCTTGATTGGCGCGCTGGACGTGCTTACCGGAAAGAAACTGGCGCCGCAGGAGATCGCCACCCTGGCCCATTCGATCGAGACGAAGGAACTGGGACTGGAGTGCGGAGTCCAGGACCAGCTAGCCAGCGCCTATGGAGGGATCAACCTGATTGAAATCAACGATTTTCCACACACCACGATTTCGCCGCTGGCGATCGCCGACGATGTCTGGTGGGAGCTTGAACACCGCCTGGTCCTGACCTATATCGGCAAACCCCACCAGTCTTCCGAAATCCACAAGATGGTTATTGCCGGGCTCGGCACCAATCCCCATCAGGACCCGCGCCTCGAACGACTGCGCCAGCTGGCCCAGCAGGCCGGGAGCGCGCTGCCGGCGGGTAATTTTGCCGAGCTGGGCAGAATCTTCGATGCCAACACCGATGTTCAGCGTTCCCTGCACAAGAACCTTGTTTGCGACGCGTTCGAGGATATTATTTCCGTGGCGCAAGACTTCCAGTCGCTGGGCTGCAAAGTCAATGGGGCCGGCGGCGATGGCGGGTCGATCGCCATCCTTACAAACGGGGATATGTCGAAAAAGCGTGAAATGCAAAAAGTGCTTGATCAAAAGGGTTACCTGACGCTGCCGATTTATCTTTCCCGCCGCGGCCTGCGGGTGTGGAAAAGCATGTCCTAAACCGCGCCTGCGGTCTACGACCAATAGCTGCGTTCGGGCGATTGAGCCTGTCCTACCTGCGGGGAAGCACTGTGCAGACGGTGGAACAGATCGTACGATACTCCGCTGAGAGATACGTAGACACCGGCACCGGCCGACCAGGGCATCACGTCTTCACAATTCACAATCAAGATAAAAGGTCGGCGCGATTTGAATAGCGAAGATGACCACGAGAATCCATATGAGACGTAACATATTGTGCAATTACGAGATGAAATGAAGAATCTGACGACCATTTTTGCCGTATGAACGATGCTGGGAAAGATATGGATGACAATCCAGATCACAGGTGGTAGTCTATATCCCCATGGAAGACTCGATTCATTTCGCAGATATGCTGAGGGAGCGTGGAATCCAACGTGAATGGGTGAATGCTGCCGTGAATTCCCCGATTCGAACGGAAGATCACGACGATGGCACGCGTCACTTCATCAAGCAGATTCCAGAATTTGACAATCGATGGCTTCGTGTCATTGTAAATGTAACTGTATTTCCAGAGAAACTGGTGACCGCCTTTTTTGACCGGAGATTAAGGAGGATGAGATGAGAATCAAACTGGATAAGGATAGCGATACCCTCTATTTCCGATTGGATGACAATCGAATCGTAGAGTCAGAAGAAGTCCGGCCTGGGGTCATTCTGGATTTCGATCAAAACGACAAAGTTGTAGGGGTTGAATTTCTTGGCGTCTCGGCACGCGCCTCCAAGGACGAGCTTTCCACGATGCAATTTCAAACCGCATAGAGTTGGGAGAACGGGGACGTTCTAGACAAAGACTTATTGCCTCCACCGACGCAAGGTCGGTGGGCGGCAGAGACGACGGCCTCGTCGACCGCGATCACCGATCGCGGCTACAAGGGACAACACGCACAGCCCCACAAGGACCGAAAAAATAGTTTATTCTTTGTCTTGCAAAGTACTTTGTAATCATCTAGCTTATTCATCGGAAGGAGCTACGCGATGATTGCAAATCACATCCATGATGCCATCGGGCAAGTCCGCCAGATGCGGGAACTGGTGCTGGCCAGGCAGCGCTTCAAGGGTTATTCGGGCAAGGCCCGCATGGCTGGCGGCGTGCTCGCCATCGCCGGGGCCGTGGTCATGAGCCGCCCCGGTTTTCCCGAAAAACCCGTTGCCCACCTGATCGGCTGGGGCGTCGTGCTGGCACTGGCCCTGCTGCTCAACTACGGCGGTCTGGCGCTCTGGTTCCTGGGCAATCCGCTCCTGCGGCGCGATCTGATGCAGCTCAAGCCCGCGGCGGATGCACTGCCGGCGCTATCCATGGGCGCAGTGTTCAGCCTGGCGCTGGTATTACACGGGCAATACGCATTGCTTTTCGGCACCTGGATGTGCCTTTACGGCCTTGTTCACGTCGCTTACCGTCAATCGCTGCCCGCGATCCACTATGCCGTCGGCATCTTCTATATGCTGTGCGGCTCGTTCTGCTTGCTGTCGCCCTGCGCCTGTTTTACCAACCCCTGGCCGATGGGAACGGTCTTCGGTCTCGGCGAGCTGGCGGGCGGCTTTATCCTTTATCGCAACCGACTGGAGGAACCGGACGCATGAAACCATCCAACCCGATTGATGCCCTTGAGAAGATCTTCCATGAACCGAACCGGCTGGCGATCATGTCCGCCCTGTGCGCGGCGGAAAAGGGCCTGACGTTCAGCAGCCTGCGCGAGCAGTGCGGATTGACGGACGGCAACCTCAACCGCCATCTCAAGGTGCTTGAGGACGCCGAGGCCATCCGCATCCGCAAGGCATTCGTCCAGAACAAGCCCCAGACCACGGTTTCCATTTCCAAGACCGGGCTCGGCCGCTTCGAGGACTATCTGGTCGCCCTGCAGCAGGTCCTGGCAACGGCGCAACAGGGCTTGCAGGCGGAATCGAAGCAACCGGCCCCGGCAGGGCGGACGGTAATGGCGTGATGAGTATGGACGACCCCACCGGCCTTGCGCCGGTGGTGAAGGAAGTTATGTAGGACAGGCACCCTTGCCTGTCCAGCCGAGCATAAGTGGCTTGGCTGTCGGCTTATGCTCGGCAGGTCAGGCAAGGGTGCCACGACCTACACAAAGGAAGGAACATCATGAAAAGAGCAAATCCCATCCGCACGGTGATTGACGTCATGCTGCTGCTATGCGCGCTACCGCTTGCCGGGATCGTCGCGGCAGGTAAACCGATCGGCCCCTATCTGGAATTCCCGCCCCTGACGCAATATGTCGAGCATGCCGCCTTTTCATGGCCGGTCTTCATCGCGCTGGCCATGCTGATTCTCGCGGTGGTGCTGCCGTTTGTCATCCGGGTACTCCGTTCACAGCCCCGCCAGGCGGCAACACCGCTGCTGGCGCACCCATTCCCCTGGTGGGGTTGGATAGGCCTCGCCATCACGGGCATCACCTGGGTGCTGGCCTGGAACCGTTTTGCCTGGTTCGCACCGTTACAACCGTTCACGTTCTCGCCCTTCTGGTTCGGGTATATCCTGATCGTCAACGGACTGACCTGGCGGCGCACGGGGCAGTGCATGCTGCGCAGCCGGCCGCGCTACACCGGCGGGTTGTTTGTCATCAGCGCCGTGTTCTGGTGGTACTTCGAGTACCTGAACCGGTTCGTCCAGAACTGGCACTACGAGGGGGTCGGCGAGCTTTCCGGCCTGCAGTATTTCATCTATGCCACACTGCCCTTTGCCACGGTATTGCCAGCTGTGCTGGGAACCCGTGAGCTGCTGGAAACCTATCCGCGCCTGTCGTGCGGCCTGGAAGATTTTCTGCCTGTCCGCCCGCGCCGTCCCCGCGCCTGGGCCGCTGCCTTCTTCGCAATTTCGTGCCTCGGTCTGGCGGGCATCGGACGCTGGCCGAGTCTCCTGTATCCGCTGCTGTGGCTGGCCCCGTTGTTCGTGATCACCGCCATGCAATGCTGGCGCGGTCAGCGGACCTTGTTCTCGGATCTGGCAACGGGCAATTGGCGGCAGGTGGTACTGTTGGCCACGGCGGCGTTGATCTGCGGGTTCTTCTGGGAACTGTGGAACCTGCACAGTCAGGCCAAGTGGATCTACAGCGTACCGTTTGTCGGACGCTTCAAGCTCTTCGAAATGCCGATTCTCGGTTTTGCCGGCTATCTGCCATTCTGACTGGAATGCGCGGTGGTGGCCGATTTCCTGTTGCGCCCTGAACAGCGCAACCCCGGCGGCGAGCAGGCACACCTGCCCCCGTCACCCCCCTCACCACTGACCATGACCACCGTGTACGGCAACCACCTCATCGTGGCGGCATTCGCGCTCTATTTCCTGATCCTGCCCGGATTCCTGGTGATGCGGGATCTGGCCGATCCCCGCCTCAAGGATGAACGGATCCCGCAGGTGGCCTGGCGGCTGCATCGCGACATTTCTCCCCGTTATGCCCGCTGGGCGCGCGAACGGGTCGACTCCGGGGTTGCCGCGCAGCTCAACCTGTATGATGTCCCCGGCACCGAGTGGCCGATGTTCGGCTCGGTCTATTACCTGTGGGCCACGGAAGCATTGCAGAAAGCCTGGGAGCAGGATCCATCCCCTTCGCGCGAGGCACCGGTGGTCTATGCCCGCGAGACCATCGAGGCCATCATGGACCTGATCCTCGATCCGCGGCATCACGCCTGGGTCAAGACCCACTGGGGACCGGATTACCTCCACCGCCAGAACGTCTTCTTCCGCAGTCTCATCATTGCAGCCTGCACCAGCCACGAGAACCTGATCGGCGACGGCAAGTATCTTGACTTGCTGCGGGATCAGGTCGAGACCCTGGCGACCGCCTTGGAGGCGTCCCCGCACGGGGTCCTGGAGGACTATCCCGGCGAATGCTATCCCATCGATGTGCTCGCGACGATCGCGTGCATCCGCCGGGCCGATGCAGTGCTGGGAACCGATCACCGTCCTTTTGTCAACCGTGCGCTACGCGCCTTCAGCGGCAGCATGCTCGATGCCTGCGGCCTGCCCCCTTACCTGATGGACGCAAAAACCGCCGAACATCTGGGGCCCTCGCGGGGAACCGGCAACTCCTATATCCTGATCTTTGCACCGGAATTGTGGCCGGAACTCGCTGCTGACTGGTACTCGCGCTACGAACAGCATTTCTGGCAGAAGACCTGGTGGGCGGAAGGCTGGCGGGAGTATCCGCGCGTGCTCGACCCGAAATTCGACACCTATACGGACGGGCGCCTGCTGTACGATGTGGATGCCGGCCCGATCATTGCCGGATTCAGTCCGGCGGCCAATGCCTTCGGACTGGCGGCCGCGAAGATCAACGGACGCCTGGATCATGCCTACACACTGGGGTCGCAGATTATCGCGGCGACCTGGCCCCTGCCCG
Organism: uncultured Victivallales bacterium; assembly: GCA_964652765.1. Classification (GTDB taxonomy): domain Bacteria; phylum Verrucomicrobiota; class Kiritimatiellia; order UBA8416; family UBA8416; genus UBA8416. Next base: position 7,833 of record CAZZBA010000117.1, read on the forward strand.
ACGGCAGCCTGCTGGGACCCAGGCTCCTGTCCAGCCAAGGCCATGCACCCTATCTGGGCGAGGCTTGCATGTTGTTCTTTCTTTCACAGACGCCTCATGAGGGTGCGAAGATCGTCACCGGCGGCCATGCGCCGGGGTGCGTGATCATCGGTTATGTTTTCTACTTCGGAACGGGCTTCGTCCTACTCCTGATTGCCGGGGGCGGCGCGTGGCGCTATCGACGGGTAACCGCGCAAAGCGACTTCCCCTGTCAACGTCTCCAAATTGTGATCTGGGCCGGACTGCTGGTTACCGCCGTCGTACTCGTAGCGACTCACCACGCCTCTCTCGCCGTCCCCTCACTGCTGATCGCACTCCTGCTACCCGTTCGTGAAAAATACAAAGAAAGGGAACACCCATGAAAAGGCTACACCGAATCAACTTGAAAGCACAAATGCTTGGATGCTCAGGCATGATGATAATGATTTCTGCGGGCATGGTGTCCGTGGGTTACTGTGCCTATAAGCTGCTTGTTGCATAATGCCCACAACAAGCATATACGAAGCTTTCCCCTTCCTGGAACGTGATTGGGAGGCCATGGCACAGACCAAGGCAAAAACGTACGCGCAAATCAAGCACTGGTATCACAGCCGCCTCCGGCATGTTTCCGGGCCGATCTGTGAACTAGGATGTGGCTATGGTCGGTTGGTTGCCGATCTCGCACGTTCCGGAATCGAGGTGCATGGCACGGATGCTGCAGAGCCAAGGGTGAATGCAGCCCGTGAGTATTTTGCAAAGCTAGGCATTCAGAACGCTGTTTTCCATCATTGCAAGATGCCATCAGTTCCAGAAGGGGTGGGTTTCGATGCCGTATTGTTGGCAACCAATGCCATTGGGTATGTCAAAACCGACAATGAAAAGCACACCTTGCTAAACAATATCCATACCATGTTGAAAGATGATGGGATCCTATTGATGGACCACGGCAGGGGCGTAAGCATCCTGAAGCTGTTGCGCTATTGGCCTGGGCTCCGAGGCCGGGTAAGCACATTTGAGTCGAAAATCCGAAGCAGCCTGCATTGGAGCCGGAAGCACGGTGCGGTCCGCGAGTCCTTTGTAGTGCGGGATGCCAATAACAACAGGCAACTCTTCACCGATCTGTTTACGTTTGACAAGGCGCTTAAAACGCTAAACCGCTTGCGAGATGCTGGTTTTGTAATCGAGGAAACATGCGGGTCCTTCGCGGGTAATCCTTTCAGCCGCTGGAGCAGGATGATCGCGATTGTCGCAAGAAAGAAGAAAATCGATGATACTTGCCACCGTTGAAGCCACATTTCTCGAAGCGGCAGCCGGATTTTTCCAGCAACACGAGTCGCTGGCTAGCGCCGTCGTCCTTATCGCCGAGACAAATTTCACAAAGGCACTGATCTTTGCGCCATTCCTGATTGTGGCGTGGTTCTCCAATAACAATTCCTGCCGAGAGCGGGTGCTTACAACCTTCGTATCATGCGCGTTTGCATTGATCATAACCTGGTGCTTTACCAGCACAGGGATAAGGCCCAGGCCCATTTCTCCTTTGTCAGGCTTAGAAACAGTAAATCAGGTCTTCATGCCATATTTTGACAGCAACACCAACTACATGAAGTGGGGTTGTTTCCCGTCTGACCACGCCGCCTATCTTACTGCGCTTGGGCTTGGCTTGTTAAATTTAAAGATGTCGGTTGGAATATCCTGCCTGCTTGTAGCCGTCGCGGGTAACGGACTCGCTCGAATCCTCGTTGGGCTGCATTATCCATCAGACATTATTATTGGGATTCTGATTGGTGCCCTGGCCCATGGTGCCCTGTTCCGTCTGGCCGGGCTCGACCGCCGCGCCTTTACGAGAAACGTGGCAATTCTGATCGACAAGTCACCGATACTGCAAGCGGCCCTGATACTCATCGTCGTGGAGATGTCCACCCTGTTTCGTGACCTCAGATACCTTGAACACCTGCTTTTCGGCTGATGCAAAGGCGGTCGGCTTTATCGACCTTAATGACCTACTTTGAAAAATAGATTCGACAAAATAGGTCAATTATGGAAAATTATTTTTATGAAACGGGATATTGAAACGGTTTTGTTGGATATGTTGCAAGATCGGCAACAGCGAGAGGTGATCCTCGTCGAGGGGGCTCGTCAGGTTGGTAAATCGACGTTGGTGAAGCAGGTGCTCTCGCAAGTGGGGGGTGAGCATGTTTCGATGGATCTGGAAAAGGACCGCAAGATTGCTCGCCTGATCGATAAGACGACGGATTTCGAGGATTTCCGGACGTTGATGAAAGATCATTGCGGTTTGCGCGAGAAGGACAGTATCCTGTTTATTGATGAGGCGCAGGAATCGCCGGTGCTGGCCCGGTATGTCAAAGCCTTCAAGGAGGATTGGGAGGGGGTCCGCGTGATCCTGACCGGTTCATCCATGCATCGCTTGTTCGGGCCGGATGTCCGCATCCCGGTTGGACGTACGCGCAGCCTGTGCGTGTTCCCGTTCAGTTTTTCAGAATTCCTGCGTTGCCTGGGCGAGGTGGAGTTGGCCGATTGGGTGCTTGGGGCGCCGGAGGCGATTCCGGCCTCCCGCCATGCCTATCTTCTCGAACGCTACGACCGGTATCTGCACGTGGGTGGGTATCCCGAGGCCGTCAAGGCGCTGGCCACCGGGGAAACGCCTGAGCCTGTCGTTGATGAGATCATGGGGATGCTTCAGGATGATTTCGTCCGCAAGGAGGATTACGATCCGACGCTGTTCGAGCAAACCATCAGGGCGGTTGCAAATCATGTGGGGAGTCCCTCGAAATATACCCACATCGATGCCACCAAATATTACGCCAGAAAGGTGCTCGCAGACCTGTGTGCATGGCATCTGGTATTGGAGGTGCATGTCCAGCCGCTTGACCCTCAGCACGCCGATTTCCTGCCGAAACGCTATCTGCATGATCTTGGCGTGGTCAGTCGCTTTCGGAGCATGGCGGCTCCCTCGATCTCCCTGCTGAACACATTGGACGCATCCTTGCGTGCGCCGTTAGGTGGGCTTTTCGAGAATGCCGTCCTCTTGAGTCTGCATGAAGGGGCTTCCGCCAAAAAACGGATCAGCACATGGCGGCAGGGGCCAGCAAGTGCGGTGGAGGTGGATTTTGTGATGGATGCGGTTGAGCTGGGGATAAAGATCCCGATTGAATGCAAGGCGGCGCTACATGTCAAACGGCGGCCCACCGAGAGTCTGATGGCCTACCTGAGGGCGACTCATCAGCACGTGGGGATCCTCGTCAGCGCC
>CAZZBA010000118.1:0-11092 GCA_964652765.1 uncultured Victivallales bacterium
CGCCGTCGCGATCGAAGAAGACGCAGCGGTTCACGGCGTGATCCTGTCCATGCCGCCCATGTAGGGCACGATCGCCGCCGGCAGGACGACCGAGCCATCAGCCTGCTGGCCGTTCTCCAGAATCGCCACGACCAGGCGCGGCAGCGCCACGCCGGAACCGTTCAGCGTATGCACGAACTGCACCTTGCCCTCGCCATCGCGGTAGCGGATCCCCGCCCGCCGCGCCTGGAAATCCTCGAAGTTGCTGCAGGAGGATACTTCCAGCCAGCCGTCCTGTCCCGGTGCCCACAGCTCGAGGTCGTAGCATTTGGCGGCGGCGAAACTGATGTCGCCGCTGCACAGTTCCAGCACGCGGTACGGCAGCCCCAGCCGCTGCAGAACGTCCTCGGCATTGGCCGTCAGCGTCTCGAGCGCCTCGTAGGAGGTCGCCGGTTCCACGAAACGGACCATCTCGACCTTGTCGAACTGATGCACCCGGATCATGCCGCGCGTGCCCTTGCCCGCCGCCCCGGCCTCGCGCCGGAAACAGGGGGTGTAGGCGGTCAGGAGCACCGGCAGCGGCTGCTCGATGATCTCCTCGCGGAAATAGTTGGTCACCGGGACCTCTGCCGTCGGGATCATCCAGAGGTCGTCCTCGACCAGATGGTACATGTCCTCCTGCATCTTCGGGAGCTGCCCGGTCCCGGTCATGCTCTTGGTGTTGCACAGCGCCGGGGGCCAGATCTCCGTATAACCGTGCTCGGTGATGTGCAGGTCGAGCATGTACTGGATCAGCCCCCTCTGCAACCGGGAACCGGCACCGACCAGCAGCGGGAAGCCCGCGCCGGTCATGCGCGTCGCCCGCGCAAGATCGAGGATCCCGAGGGACTCACCCAGTTCGATGTGCGACTTCGGCGTGAAATCGAACTGACGCGGCACGCCCCAGCTTCTCACCACGCGGTTGCCCGAGGCATCGGGACCGACCGGGATATGCGGGCAGGGGATATTCGGGATCATCAGCATCCGCTGCTCGAGCTGCGTCTCGACCTCGCGCACCTGCTCATCGAGCGCGTTGATCTCGTCGCCGATGCCGCGCACCTGCGCCTGGATGCCTGCCGTATCCTCGCCACGCTTGCGCAAGTCGCCGACGGTCTTGGAAATGCGGTTGCGTTCGCTCTTGCGCGCCTCCGCCTCCGTCAGCAATTCGCGCCGCCGGGCATCCAGCTCCAGCACCCGGTCCACGACCGAGGCATCCGCCCCTCGCGCCTTCAAGCCCTGGCGGACCTCGTCCGTCCGCTCCCGTATCCGTTTCATATCCAGCATGACAAACTCCTCAATTCCCTAGGGGCTAGGCATTAGGGGCTAGGCGTTAGAGCCTGTAACCCGCCGCCGCATTTCCCATTGACTCCGCAAAACCGAGTCCCTTTTACCGCAACCGCATCCAGAACGCAAATGCTGAATTTTCCCCTATTGATTGCGAGGCGTTCACCTGTTACATTATACCAGCTATGATAAACGAAACAGCCAGAATCAGTATCCTGGCCGGGATGGATGCCGGCAAGTCGTTCGACGTCCCGCCCGAGGGCGTCCGCATCGGACGTTCCTCCAAGAACGATATCGTGCTTGCCGACCCGCTGCTCTCCCGCCACCACTGCCGCTTCTTCATGCAGGATGGCAGCCTCTGGGTGACTGACCTGGGCAGCGCCAACCAGACGCTGCTCAACGAGCAACCCGTCACCGAAGCGCCCGCCCCGGCCGGAAGTCTGATCATGATCGGGGATACCGTTATCCGCGTGGATGGCGATGGCCAGCAGGCAGGCTCGGCCGCCGCAACCTCCGTCGACCTGGGGTTTGGCGAGACAGCAGCCGCCCGCGCCCCCCGCCGCCGGCTGCGCCCGCTGCCGCTGGCTGTCGCCGCCGCCCTCCTGCTGGTCGCCGGTGCCTGGCTGCTGCGGCCGAAGCCGGCCACCGACACCCCGGATCGCCCCGCGAACCGGCCTCCGGCGGCCATCACCGAACCCGGAACACTGACGGTGATCTACGAGAAGGTCGAGGCCTCACCGGACAACATCTTCCGCTATGCCTTGAACATCGCCCCCGACCGGACCCTCTCGATTGCCGTCGACGATGTCACCAGCAACCGCAGCCTGGCCCGCGACAAACAGGTCAGTACCGAGGTGATCGACGAGCTGATCGGCTTCATCCGTGACAGCGGTTTTGCCCGGCTTGACCCGCTCTACCGCGGCGTGACCCCCGGACGGGTGACGGAACAGACGCTGACGGTGATTATCGGGCGCGAGGCGCATACCGTGCGCGTCAGCAACACATCCACCGCTCCCGAGGGCTTTGGCAGCGTGTGCGCCAAGCTGGAGAATGTCGGCAAAGTGGAACTGGGGCTCTGGGCAATCCAGTACTCCACCGAGCAGCTTGTCGCCATGGCCGAGGAAGCCATGCTGCAGGGACGCAAGCTCAGCACCGAGCGGGAGGTCGCCCCGGGCAACCTGTCCGCCTCCATCTCCAGCCTCAACGAGGCGGAGTGGCTGCTCGAGGCGGTCGAGGTGAAGCCACCGTTCTTCCAGACGATCCTCGACACCCGCCAGGAAGCTGTCGAGACCCTCGCCAAGCGCTACGAGGAAATCAATTTCAAGGCCGAGCGGGCGGTCCGCTTGCGCGACTGGGAAACCGCCGCCGCCGAACTGCGCATGCTGCTCGACATTATCCCGGACCGCGAGGACGCTCGCCACCAGGCCGCCCGCAAACAGTTGATCGAAGTCGAAGCCAGACGGAACCCCGCACGATGAAAACACGCCTGCACAGCCTCGTTGCCCCGCTGAGGGCCGCCCTCCTGGCGGCCCTCGTCCTCCCCGGCAGCCGCCTCTCGGCCCAGTCCCCGTCGGCGGAGGTCTATATCACCTCGACCCCGCCGGGCGCGGAGATCACCATCAACGGCAAGACCGCAGGCGTCACGCCACTGACCCTTCCGGCGGTCGCTACCGGGAGTCACCTCCTGTCGGCCTCGCTCAGGGGCTACCGCACGCTTTACCAGACACTCGAGCTCAGCGGCGGCGAGCGGAACGTCCTCGACCTGGCGCTGGAGCCGCTGCACGGGCTGCTGCTTGTCCATTCCACCCCGCCGGGCGCGAACGTCGAGATCAACGGCGTCGACCGCGGCACCACGCCTGTACTGGTCTCCGATCTGCCATATGGCATACACCGCGCGCAGATCACCCGGTCCGGCTTCCTGCCCAAGCCGCTCGACATCGCCATCGACAGCCGCATCCCGAAGCGGGTCGAGACAACGCTCACCGCCGACACCGCATCGCTCTCCGTGAAGACCACCCCGCCGGGTGCCGAAGTGGCTCTCGACGGGATCCGCCAGGGGGTATCCCCGTGCGAGATCGCCAACGTCCGTACCGGCGAGGTCAAGCTCGGCATCACGGCTCCCGGCCACCATGCCTTCGAGGAGACGCTTTCGCTGCAGGCGGGGGAGGTCCGCCAGATCGACATCTCGCTGCGGCCGCAACCCTCGTCGCTGCGCATCACCACCACGCCCCCGGGGGCACGCATCGCTCTCAACGACCAGTACCGCGGACGCTCCCCCCTGGATATCGCCCCCTTGTCCGCGGGGACCTACGCGCTGCGCGCTGAACTCCCCGCCCACGACCCCGCCACCCGATCGGTCCAGCTCGGCCTGGGCCAGGACCGCGTCGAGGATCTGACGCTGACACCCAATGCCGGCAAACTGGAGATAACCACGGAACCGGCTGGCGTGAAAGTACTGCTCGACGGCATGCCTGCCGGCGAGACGGCACTGGCGGCCGATGGCACGGACAAGATCTCGTCGCTCTTCACCCTGCCGCTGGTTCCCGTCGGCACCCATGACCTGACCCTGACCAAGCCGGGATATTACCCGTTGACAGCGACGATCACCGTGGTGCGCAATGAAACCCTGACCGGACACCATACCCTGCCGCGCCGGTTCATCCCCAACTGCCAGGTACAGACGCAGACTGAAGTCTATCGCGGGGTGCTGATCGAGCGCAATCCAGAGTCCCTGAAACTCGAGCTTCGCCCCGGCATCTTCAAGACCCTGCGGCTCGATGAAGTGACTTCCATCACACCGCTGCTGGCCCCGCCGGTCGAGAAAGAAGACGCTTCGCCACCACCCACGCCCGGAACCAAGCCCTGATGGGAAATCAGCGGCGCAGCACGTCATAGAATTCGGCGGCGATGACCGCCTGGCCATCGTCGTTCGGGTGCAACCCGTCAGACGTCATGTATTCCGGATGCCCCTCGAAGGCCCGCTCCAGATCCACCAGCGTGACCTGCTCTTCAGCGGCAAGGTTCCTGATCTGGACGTTCAGATCCCTTACCGACTGACCGAACGCAGCCTCGCGGTAGAAGATATGCGGGGTGATCGTGGCCAGCACGGGAATCGTCTGGTTGTTTCGGGCGGCGTAGATCATCGACCGCAACTGCACGATCACCAAGTTATGATCTGCAAGGTGGATGACATCGTTAGCCCCGTAGAAGATCAGCAGGAATCCCGGACGATATTCGGCAAGGACTCCCGGGGTACGGGCGGCACCCTCGCCGGTATGCTCGCCGGAATACCCCTCGTTGATCACCGTCTTGCCGAGCATCTCCCCGAGGATCGTCGGATAGGACGTGTTGGCCCCGGTCCCGTCGGTGATGCTATCGCCCATGGCCACATGGAGATCAGGGTTGTTCGCCCCGAAATCGTGACCATCGCCAATCCACTTGCGACCTCCGCTATCCTCGCAGCCACAAAGGACAACCATCGCCGCCAGCGACGACAGAAAAGAAAGCAACCGACCTGTATTCAGGTTTTCACCCCTTGTACATATCCATCGACGCCATCTTGGTGAGCATGTCGTACTTGGCCGCGAAGAACTTGTCCGCTTTCTCAAGCAGCTTCTTCGAGTTTTCCGGATTGCTCTTCGTCAGGATCCGGAACCGGTTCTCCTTGAGCGCAGACTCGCTGAACTTCATCGTCGGTGCCTTGCTGTCGAGCGTCAGCGGGTTCTTGCCAGCATCGCGCAACTGCGGATTGTAGCGGTAGATCGGGAAGTGCCCCGAGTTGACCGCATCCTTCTGGTTCTCCAGGCCGGTGGTCATCTCGATGCCCTGTGCGATGCAGTGCGAGTAGGCGATGATCAGCGAGGGCCCGTTGTAGGCTTCCGCCTCGCTGAAGGCCTTGACGACCTGGTTCATGTTGGCACCGAGCGCGACCTGCGCCACGTAGATGTTGCCGTAGGTCATGGCGATCATGCCCAGGTCCTTCTTCGACATCGGCTTGCCCGACGCCGCGAACTTGGCCACCGCGCCCATGGGCGTCGATTTCGAAGCCTGCCCGCCGGTGTTGGAATACACTTCCGTATCGAGCACCAGCACATTCACGTTGCGACCGCTGGCCAGCACGTGATCCAGGCCGCCGTAGCCGATATCGTAGGCCCAGCCGTCGCCACCGACGATCCAGACCGACTTCTTCACCAGGTAGTCCGCCACCGAGAGCAGCATCTTGCATTCCGGGCACTTGCAGGTCGACAGCTTGGCCTTCATCTGCCCGACACGCTGGCGCTGGTCCTCGATACCGGCCTGCGTCGACTGGTCCGCGTCGCGGATTGCCTTGAACAGCTCCGTCGGCACTTCCTTGCAGGCGCATTCCCCGCCCAGGATCTTTTCCACCAGCTCCAAGCCGTAGGTGTTGAAGCGATCCACCGCCAGGCGCATGCCGAAACCGAACTCGGCATTGTCCTCGAACAGCGAGTTCGCCCAGGTCGGGCCACGCCCGTCCGCCCGCGTGGTGTAAGGCGTCGTCGGCAGGTTGCCGCCGTAGATCGAGGAGCAGCCGGTGGCGTTGGCGATCATCGCCCGGTCGCCGAAAAGCTGAGTCAGCAACTTTACATAGGCGGTCTCGCCGCAACCGGCGCAGGCACCCGAGAACTCGAACAGCGGCTGGCAGAACTGGCTGCCCTTGACCGTTTCACGGTTGTACTTGGTCGGATCGGTCTCCGGGATGCTGAGGAAGAAGTCCCAGTTGGCGCGCTCGCGCTCGCGGATCGGCAGCTGCTCGACCATCATGATCGCCTTGCGGCCGGTCGGCTCCTTCGTCTCCTTGTCGCGCTCGGCGGCCGGGCAGCGCTGCACGCAGGCTCCGCAGCCGGTGCAATCCTCGGGCGCTACCTGCACCGTGAACTTCAGGCCGGTCAGTTCCTTGCCCTTCGCCTCTTCGCTCTTGAAGCCGGCCGGGGCACCCTTGAGCACACCCTCGCCATAGGCCTTGATGCGGATCGCGGCATGGGGGCAGACCAGCGAGCACTGGCCGCACTGGATGCACAGGTCCGGGTTCCACTCGGGGATCTCCGTCGCGATATTGCGTTTCTCGAATTTCGTGGTCGAGGTCGGCCAGGTGCCGTCGTTGGGCATCGCGCTGACCGGCAGGCTGTCGCCCTTCTGCTGCATGATGACCGCTGTCACGTTCCTGACGAACTCCGGCGCGTCGCCCACGACCGTCGGCGGCATCTTGACCTTGCCCGCCACCTTGGCCGGTACCGCCACCTTCTCCAGGCGCGCCACGGCGGCATCCACGGCGGCATTGTTGCTGCGGACAATCTCCTCGCCCTTTTTCCCATAGGACTTCTTGATGGCGTACTTGAGCGCCTCGATCGACTGGTCCTGCGGCAGGACGCCGGAGATGTAGAAGAAGCAGGTCTGCATGATCGTGTTGATGCGGGCACCGAGACCCAGCTCGTGCGCCAGCTTGACCGCGTCGATCACGTAGAACTTGATCTTCTTGTCGATGATCTGCTGCTCGATCTCGTCAGGCATGTGCTGCCAGACCTCCGCCGCCGAATACGGGCTGGCCAGCAGGAAGGTCGAACCCGGCTTGGCATTCGAAAGCATGTCGTACTTCTCGAGGAAGCTGAAGTTGTGGCAGGCCACGAAGTCGGCCTTGGTGCAGAGGTACGGGCTGCGTATCACATCCGGCCCGAAACGCAGGTGCGACACCGTCATCGCGCCAGCCTTCTTCGAGTCGTACACGAAGTAGCCCTGCGCGTAGTTCGCGGTATCCTCGCCGATGATCTTGATCGAGTTCTTGTTCGCGCCGACCGTGCCGTCCGACCCCAGGCCGTAGAACATGCATTCGATACGCTTGCCGGAATCCACGGTCCAGGACGGATCAAACGGCAGGTGCGAGTTCGTCAGGTCGTCGATAATACCGACCGTGAAGCGGTTCTTCGGCTTGTCGGCGCCGAGGTTGTCGAAGATGCCCTTGACCATCGCCGGGGTGAACTCCTTCGAGCCGAGGCCGTAGCGGCCGCCGACGATACGCGGGTAGCGCGTGCCCTTGTAGGCGCCTTCGGCCATCATCTCGCCGATCGCCGTACGGATATCGCCATAAAGCGGCTCGCCCAGGGAGCCGGGCTCCTTCGTGCGGTCGAGCACACCCAGCGAGGTCACCGTGGCAGGCAGCGCGGCCACGAAGGCCTTCGCGTCGAACGGGCGGAACAGGCGCACCTTGAGCACGCCGACCTTCTCGCCGCTGGCGGTCAGGAAATCGACGACCTCGTGCACGGTCTCGGCACCGGAGCCCATGATCACGATCACGCGCTCGGCCTGCGGGTGGCCGACATAATCGAACAGGTGGTACTGGCGGCCGGTCAGCTTCGCGAAGCGGTCCATGCAGGCCTGCACGATGGCGGGCGTGGCGTCATAGAACGGGTTGACTGTCTCGCGCCCCTGGAAATAGACATCCGGGTTCTGCGCGGTACCGCGCATGGCCGGCCGGTCGGGGCAGAGCCCGCGCTGGCGGTGCGCCAGCACCAGGTCGTCATCAATCATCGCGCGGATGATCTCATGCCCTACTTCCTCGATCTTCTGCACCTCGTGCGAACTGCGGAAACCATCGAAGAAATGCATGAAGGGAACGCGCGACTTCAGCGTGGCCGCATGCGAGACCAGCGCCAGGTCGGCGATTTCCTGCACGCTGTTGGAGGCCAGCAGGGCCCAGCCGGTCTGGCGGACAGACATCACGTCGGAATGGTCACCGAAGATCGAAAGCCCCTGGCAGGCCAGCGACCGGGCGGTCACATGAAAGACGGTAGAGGTCAGCTCGCCCGCGATCTTGTACATGTTCGGGATCATCAGCAGCAGGCCCTGCGATGCGGTGAACGTCGTCGTCAGCGCGCCGGAGGTCAGTGCGCCGTGCACGGCGCCGGACGCACCGCCCTCGGATTGCAGCTCGGCAACCTCCGGGACCGTGCCCCAGATGTTCTTGACACCGGCAGCGCTCAGCTCGTCGGCGGTCTCGCCCATCGGCGAGGAAGGTGTGATGGGGTAAATGGCGCAGACTTCGCTGCATGCGTGGGCGACGACACCGGCGGCGGTGTTGCCATCAACCATAATCATATTCTTGGCGGTCATCTCGTGTTTCTCCTGAATACTTACTTACTGATGAACTTACGCACACCTTCAAGCTGACCGGCGCTGCCGAGCACCTGGTTCTTGTGGACAATGTACTTGGCGTATTCCGCCATAAAGACCTTTCCAGCAGGACGCAGATCAAAGTTCCCAGGATCGTCGCGGAAGCATTCGCGGTGCACACGGCACCATACCAGGCGCCCATCCGTATCGATGTTCACCTTGGTGACGCCCATCTTCGAGGCCTTCGTGATCTGCGCCTCGTCCACGCCCTTGGCGCCCTTCAACTGGCCACCGGCGGCATTGATGCGCGCGACCTCGTCCTGCGGCACCGAACTCGAGCCGTGCATCACCAGCGGGAAGCGCGGCATCAGCTTGGCGATCTGCTCGATCACGTCGAAATGCAGCCCCTGGCCGCCCGTGAACTTGTAGGCCCCGTGACTGGTGCCGATCGCGCAGGCCAGGCTGTCGCAGCCGCTGCGCTTCACGAATTCCTGCACCTGCTTCGGGTCAGTGAGCTTGGCGTCGGCCTCATCGACCGAGACATGCTCCTCCACACCGCCGAGCTTGCCGAGTTCGGCCTCGACCGAGAGCCCCTTGGCATGCGCGCGGTCCACGACGCGCTTGGTGATCGCGATATTCTCGTCGAAACTCTCATGGCTGGCGTCGATCATGACCGAGCTGTAGAAACCGCTGTCGATGCACTCGTAGCAGGTCTTTTCATCGCCATGGTCCAGATGGACGGCAAAGATCGCATCCGGGAAGATCGCGTCCGCCGCGCGGATCATCGCCTCGAGCAGCCGCGTGTCCGTGTAGCTGCGAGCACCCTTGGAAAGCTGGATGATGAACGGGGCCTTGCTGTCCATGTTGCCCCGGAAAAGGCCCATGATCTGCTCGGCATTGTTGATATTGTAGGCACCGACGGCATACTTGCCATAAGCATGGTCAAAGAGTTTCTGCGTGGACACGATCATGATTAGCTCCTCGTATGTAAGTGCCGGATAACGCCTATCGCCACCAGCGGTTGATCCTCTTTTGTGCAGGAAAAAACAAAGCCCGCACTCTAACCCTCCCAAGCAGGAAAGTCAAACACGAATCAGAATGCCGTTTCAAACGCGCGGATCAGGTCGTCGATCGGCTCCATGCCAACGGAAATGCGCAACAGCTCCGGGTCGATGCCTTCGTGCCGCAGCCGCTCCCGCCCGCCTGGCGTGGTGACCAGGTCGTAATGCGCCATGTAGACGTAGGCCATGCAAAGGGTGAATTCGGTACCGAAACTGGGACCTTTGAGCAGATCCAGCCGGTCGTAGACCGTTTCCAGCGGTTTGGCGAATACCACCGACACCACGCCGCCATCGCCACCACCCGGCCGCCGCAGTGCCGCGTAGGCCGCTGCCGAACCGGGCTGCCCGGCCCAATACACGTCCCGCACCGCCCGGCTGCGGCTGAAGAAGGCCTTCAAGGCCGCCGCATTGGCATTGATAACCGCCATGCGTGCCGCATACCCTTGGATACTGTGAGCCAGGCGCTGAAGGTCCCCCCCGTACGGCGTGCCATCCGGCACGGCACCGCGCAAAGCCCGCCCCCATTCGGAATGCGGGTTGAAAACCGCCGCCCCGCCCATGACATCGGCGTGACCGCTGGCGAATTTGGTCAGGCTCTCGACGACGGCATCGGCATAGGGGAACACCTCGACATTGACCGGCGTGGGCATCGAGATGTCCACGATCAGCGGCAGGTTGAAGCGGCGCGCCACGGCGCCGAGCCGGACCATGTCCGGGGTCTGGAGCAGGGGATTGGTCATCACTTCGGTCGTGATGCCGGCGATCTCCGCGTGATGCCCGGTGATATAGGCCTCGATGGAATCAATCGCCGTCGCCGGGAAATGCAGGTGCCGGCGGGTCGCGAAGCGGTCGAGGATCGCCGTGGTGTCCAGGTACAGCCAGCCGACCTGCAGCCACTGCTCGCGCCCGCGCTCGCGCTGCAGGCGGTTTAGCGTCTCGAAGATCGAAAAGTAGGCATTCATCCCGGAGGGATAGAGACCGATATCCCCGCTGGGAACACCATAAAGCCCCGCCAGGCACCCCCGCACGGCCTCCGCGAAGGAGGTTGGTTCTTCGTTCTTCGTTCTTGGTTCTTGGTTGGGCGTTGGACGTTGGGCGTTGGACGTTGGATGTTGAGTCTTCAGTCTTCGGTCTTCAGTCATCAGTCTACAGTCATCAGTCTGTAGTCTGCAGTCTGCGGTCTGTAGTCTGCAGTCTGCGGTCTGTAGTCTGCAGTCTGCGGTCTGTAGTCTGTAGTCGGCACCAATCAGCCAATCCTCCGCCTGGCGCGACGAGAGCATCAGGCCGGTATGCTGCTGGAACCGCTGTGCCTCGGCCATCAGCCCGGCATCGCCCGCCGGCAGCTCCACGGCCCCGAACGGCAGGCCGTCGAGCACCTTGAGATCGCGTTGCAGGAACGCCATCAGCCGGGCACAGGCTGCCGGCTCGTGCAAGGCAACCACCGGCCCCGCGCAGCCGAAGCGTTCCTGCAGCAGCGACTGGACACGCTCGACCGTCCAGTGCCGCACGAAACGCGGATACCCCGAGCAGACATGCCGGAAGACATCGGCGGACTTCTCCTCGTAGCCGATCACATCACGCAGCGTCGGCAGGCTCAGCGAGAC
>CAZZBA010000119.1:0-10990 GCA_964652765.1 uncultured Victivallales bacterium
ACCGAGTGACCTTTTCATACAACAGTGTTGCATTAGCCGGTCGCGCGCGGGCGTCCATTCATACGCCGAGTGTTCGGATATAAAGCCTACTTCAGCGACTTTACGGTATCCGCGAGAATCGTTTAACCTGTTCAAAGATGCCGCGTTATGCGATTGACAAACGATCTACCCGATACTACGTTGAAGTCATACAAAGCGGAAGCTCAAAAAATGAACTCCGCTCAATAAGTACTGTTGGCCAAACAAGAGAGGAATAATGCAGATGAAGAAATTGATGGTTCTATTGCTGGCGTTGAGTGCAATCACAGGCGGTGCAGAAGAGAAACAGATAGAGGTGCGACTTACAGTTCCCGATGCGGCCTGGAAAATCGCCATTGATTCGGTTCACCAAGTCAATAAGGAGATATGGGTCGTTTCGACTGTCTCACAAGACCCCGACATCATGGGCGCTCAAGTAATCTCCACCGTAACGGCAACGGTCAAGATCAGCGTCGGTGATCTGCCCGTGAAACACTTCGTGATCGGGAAGACTTGGAACTGGAAGAACGAAGAGAGCTACACGTTCATCAAAGACTTGAAACAGATTGAGAAAGACCTCGCTGCGGGCAAGGTGCTCTACAAGAGGATTTAATAAATAGATCGTAATGTCTAGGCCAACAATCGCCTTCAGTTTACGTTTTGCCCTGCGGGCAAAACGAAACTGAGCCGTGGCGTTGTGCCGGAAGAGGATCAAAGAATTCGCTTGCACCATCATGCATATAGCAATACGATAGCATTATGAGTGAGCTCGCCTTTTCTTGGGATGACCGTAAAGAACGTGAGAATCAACGCAAACAATATGGAGGATTCCTATGAGAAAAGAATACGACTTCGCGGATTCAGTCCGGAATCCTTACGCTAAACACCTGAAGAAACAGATTACGCTCCGTGTTAACACGGATGCGATTGGCTACTTCAAGGCATTGGCAAGTGAAACCGGTGTTCCCTACCAGAATCTTATCAATCTGTATCTTACCGAATGTGCCCACTCGGGAAAGAAACTTGCATTGAAGTGGGCATCTTGAGGTGGGGACTGCATGTGGGAGGACGCTGTTGCTAAAAAGTGGATTTTGGCATTTGATCCGCCGTTATAGACAACGAGCCAGCGCATGAATGGAAAAGAGAAAACACGAGTCTTACGGCTAGCCTTTGCCGGCTCAATCGCGTTGATGTTGCTGGCCATGGCGGGCTGCCGCACGGTTTACCACCAGGTTCCGATGGCAGGCTCGGCCGGGATCTACCAGTATTCGACGCTGCAGGCCCTGATCGAGGGCGTGTACGATGGCGAGAAAACGCTGGAGGAACTGCGCCGCCAAGGCGATTTCGGCATCGGTACCTTCAATGCGCTGGATGGCGAGATGATCCTGCTCGATGGGGTGTTCTACCAGGTGCGCGCCGACGGCATGGTCTACCAGCCGCCGCCGCAGACGCGCACCCCGTTCGCGGCCGTGGTCTCGTTCGTTGCCGAGGAAACCTGGGAGCTGCCAGCGGGGCTCGACTATGCCGCGTTTCGCGAATGGCTGGACGGCAAAATCGGGGGAGCGGGTAATCTTCCCGTCGCCGTAAATGTGCGGGGGCGGTTCGGGCGGGTGCGTACCCGAAGCGTACCGGCGCAGTCGCCACCCTACCCCCGTCTGACGGAGGTCACCCGCCACCAGCCGGAGTTCGAGATCAAGGCCTGCGCCGGCCGCCTGGTCGGATTCCGGCTGCCGCCTTTCCTGGCGGGGGTCAATATGGCTGGTTATCACCTGCATTTCCTTTCGGATGTCCTGGACAGCGGCGGTCATCTGCTCGACTTCGAGACGTACGGCGGCACGGTCGAGATCTGCCGCCGCCACCGACTGGTGCTGGATCTGCCAGCATCCGAGGCGTTCAAGGCCGCCGACCTGGCGGGTGACAAGCAAGTGGATGTACACGCGGTTGAACGTTAACGGGAGCAGGACATGAACAAGGGAACAAGACGGATGCTGGTGGCAACACGCAACCGCGGCAAGCTGGCGGAGATTCGCGAGATCCTGTCTGCCCCCGGGCTGGAGCTTCTCGCCCCGGAGGCGGTTGGGGACTTGCCGGAAGTCGAGGAGGACGGCGACACGTTCGAGGCCAATGCCATCAAGAAAGCCGTGACGCTGGCCCGGGCCTCTGGGATGCTGACGCTGGCGGATGATTCCGGGCTCGAGGTGGATGCGCTCGGCGGTGAACCGGGCGTCTACTCGGCGCGGTATGCCGGGGAACCGTCCGACGACGTGGCGAACAATGCCAAGCTGCTGGAGGCGTTGCGTGGTCAGTCGAACCGGCGTGCGCGCTTCCGCTGCGTGATCGCGCTGGCGACCCCGGACGGGGCCTGCTCCACGGTGGACGGTCGCTGTGAGGGGCGCATTGCCGACGCTCCGCAGGGGCGTGGCGGCTTCGGCTACGATCCCCTTTTCCTGCCCGACGGCTTCACGCAGTCCTTCGGCGAACTGGAATCCGCCGTCAAGCACCGCATCTCGCATCGCGGGGCGGCACTGCGTGCTGCACGTGCAGCGTGGCCGGTGTTTCGCGCTGACGGACCGGCGGCATAACCTAGTCGGGTATCAGCCCGCATTCGACCGTGGTGATCGCGGGTGCCAACATATGCCGGGGGGCGGGTGTTACTTGTTTTCGGGGATCAGGTTGTCGATTGTCGGCAGGGCCGCCTGCGGCTCTGCACCCGTCTCCTCGATGACCGGCGGTGCCGGTTTTTCAGTCGCCGCCTGGGGGACTGCGGCTTCCGGTTCCAGAGGGGCTCCTGCCGAGGCGTCAATTACGATCGGTGCTGCGGCTTCCGGTTTGGTTTCCGGGGCGGTCGCTGCAATGTCGGGTTTCGCGGTTTCCACTGGATCGGCAACCTCCGGGGCGGCAACTGCGGCTTCCGGTGATTCAGTCACTTCCTGGGGCATCTGCTCATCCGTCCGCTCAGATTTGGGAGGTCCGAAGCGGCCCCATTTGCGCTTTTCGTAGTTCAGGTCGCGGGTCTGCATACCGTGCCGCTCGGCCAGTGCTTTCCATTCGCGGGAAGAGAAATTCAAGTGCTGATTGAGCAAGTTCGCCATCTCGGCGATGCTGACAGAGTCGATGCGGATGACCTTCTCGGCCTGTGCCGCTCCTTCGATCACGCTGGCAGGCACGTCGTTCCCGATCAGAATGAGGGTCCCGGGCTGCGACGGCATGAACTGCCCGATCGCGTAGGCCTCGGGAGCCAGCTCCTGCCAGGCGTTGGCGGACGAGGACCATACATGCATCAGCGGGGTTCCGGTCGACGCCGTGCCACGGTAGGTGATCAGTACCATGTCCCGCATGGCACGCACATCCAAAGCCAGAGCCACGGTGCGCTGCCGTGCAGGCACGACCAGCACATCCTGCTTCCGTGCGGCCTGTGCAGTCCCGGTGGCAAGGAAAGGAACCAAAGTCAACGCGATCAGGATGAAACGATAAGCAGGTCTATTGTGCATGATGTCTCCTTAGTGCCGCCGCAGCGGCTATCTTCCTAGTATTTTTTTGCATTCCGCCGTCAGTCTTGGAACAATCTCCAACGCGTCGCCGACAACACCGTAGGTGGCGACGCTGAAAATGGGGGCATCCGCATCGCGGTTGATCGCCACGATCGTCTCCGCCGACGACATGCCCGCCAGGTGCTGGATCTGCCCGCTGATGCCGCAGGCGATATAGAGCTTCGGGCAGACGGTCTTGCCCGTCTGTCCGACCTGGTGCGAATAGGCGATCCAGTTGGCGTCGACGGCCGCGCGAGAGGCCCCGATGCCCGCCTTGAGTACCTTGGCAAGCTCCGCAATCACCTCGAAATTCTCGGGTTTCTGCAGGCCGCGTCCACCGGAGACCAGGATATTGGCTTCCGCGATGTTGACGGTGGACGTCTCCTCCGCGACATAACGCAGGCGCCGGGTGCGCGAGGCCAGCAGGTCCGGAGTCAGCGCGACCCGGATGACCTCGCCGGTGCGGGATGGGTCAATCTCGGCTTCCTTCATCACCTTATGCCGGACGGTCGCCATCTGGGGACGGTGGTCCGGGGTCACGATAGTCGCCATGATATTGCCGCCGAACGCCGGGCGCGTCTGCAGCAGGTTGCGCGTTTCCGGATCAATCGCCAGGCCGGTGCAGTCGGCCGTCAAGCCGGCATTGACCGAGACCGCCACCCGCGAGACCAGGCTGCGACCTACCGTGGTCGCGCCGCAGAGCACGATGTTAGGCGCGTAGTCCCGGATCATCCGGATGATGACCTTGGCATAGGGCTCGTCCGAGAAATAGGCCAGTTCCGGGGCATCGGCGAGGTAGACCTTGTCCGCGCCCCGTTCGATCAGCTCCTTCGTCCTGCCGGCGATGTCACTGCCCAGCAGCACGGCGCAAAGCTCCATACCGAGGTCGTCGGCCAGCTTGCGACCCTCGCCAAGCAGCTCGTAGGTGATCGATTCGATATGCCCGTCGAACTGTTCCGCCAGCACCCAGACGCCTTTGAAGCGGCTGTGGTCGATCCTGGCGGACTCCTCGCGCTTGGCAATCACGATGGCGTCGAATTTGCAGGTCTCCACGCAGGCACCGCAGACCGTGCATTTGGTCAGGTCGATACGGGCCACCCGGTCCTGCATGGCAATGGCCTCGAACGGGCAGGCCTTGACGCACTGCCTGCAGCCGACACATTTCTCATCGATTACATTAATGGGATCGTTCACCATGTTACTGTTCCTTGCTTACGATGCAGCTTCGATCAGGATATCCTTGAGTTTCGCGGCCAGTTTGCGGGCGATCTCGTCGGGGTCGCCCTCGATCATCTCTCCGCCTTGCCGCGGGGGAGGTGAGAAGATCCTGACCACTTTCGTGGGAGAGCCTTTCAGCCCCAGTTTCTCGGGGTCGCCGCCAATATCGCTGGCTGTCCATTTCACGATCTCGGCCTTGCGCGCGGCCATTTTGCCCTTCAGGGAAGGCAGCCGCGGCTCATTGATCTCCTTGACCACGGTCAGTACGCAGGGAAGGGGGGACTCGATCGATTCGAAGCCCGATTCGAGCAGGCGCTCGGCGACGATGCGTGACGCATCGACCTCCTCGATCTTGCGGACGTAGGTGATCTGCGGCAGATCCAGGTGGGTTGCCACGCCGGGGCCGACCTGGGCGGTGTCGCCGTCGGAGGCCTGCTTGCCGAAGAGTACAATGGTGTAATCGCCGATCTTCTGGAGTGCCTTGGACAGCGTGTAGCTGGTAGCCCAGGTGTCGCTGCCGGCAAAGGCGCGGTCCGAGACAAGGATGCCCTGGTTGACACCCATGGCAATGGCCTCGCGCAGCGCCGCCTCGGCTTGCGGCGGTCCCATGGTCAGGGCCGTCACCGTGCCGCCGAGCCGCTCACGCAGGCGGATGGCTTCCTCGATGGCGTACATGTCGAACGGATTGATGATGGATTCCACGCCTTCGCGCATGAGCGTGTTCGTCTCCGGATTGATCTTCACGTCGTGCGTGTCCGGAACCTGCTTTATACAGACCACAAAATGCATAGACTCTATTCCCCGTTGAACTGAAAACTGAAAACCATCAACTTCAGGGTTGCTAATATAGCGGTGATCCCGATTAATGCAAGCCGATTGATTCGGCGGGTCGCAAAGGGTGCCCCAAGGTCAGTCCGCGGAATTGAAAGTGGCCTGAAAGAGACAAACCCTCAAACTCCCGCTTTCCATACCCCATAGGCGATTATGACTGCGGTGTCGCGCGGTCGATGCGGCGCTGAACGGCGGTCAACAGTTCCTCGGCCCGCTGGGTCCAGAGGTTTGCCGGATGGCTGGTGACGAAATCCTCGTAGATGGCCCGTGCCTGGGCGAGTTCGCCGAGTTGTTCCAGGCAGCGCGCCTGGCCGAACAGCGCCTGGGGGGCAAGGGCGTCCTCCGGGTTGGCGGCGGCAAAGGCGGCAAAGGCAGCGGCAGCTTCCTTCAGTGCGTCGTTGTGGCCACGCGCCTCGATGCAGAAGACGCGGCCCAGTTCGGCGGTCTTGTTCATCGCATGAGCGGGCCACTGCGCCAGGAACTGGTCGTACTGCGAGAGCGCGACTTCGTAGCTGGCGTTGTCGAAATTGAGCTTGGCCAGTGCCAATCGAGCCATCGGGGCGACATCGGACTTCGCGAAGTCCGCCAGGATGCCCTCGAAATCGCTGGCCGATTGCGCGGTTGCCAGTCGCCGGTTCGCATCGACCTCGCGCTGGCTGGCGCGCGTATTGAGCAGGTGCAGGGCGGCCAGTACGATCAGTACCGCCAGCACGGCGGTCACGGCATGGCTGCCGTGTCTGGCAACCCAGGCTTTCAGTTTTTCGACATCGTTATGGTGCTGGACGTTTGGAAGGGGCTTCTTATCTGCTTGCATGGCATCCTCATCTGGAAGGTTTGAAGTTACGGGTGCATGTTATGCGTGTAGCGGCGGGAAAAAGCAAGGCATAAGTTGCAGGGGGCGTGGTTTGCGCGTTGGAGTCATGCAAATGCGTGTTGCTAATGGGGTGGCGACGTGGTAGCCTTTCACGCGTTGTTTTAAAACGAAATGGAAAAAGGAGATGACAGGATGCAGATGAAGAAAATAGCGATCATGTGCGCGGCCCTGGTGGCTGTCGGGGTTGTGGCAGGTTGCAAGGAAACCAAGACGGCGAGTGTTGATGAAGGCCCCGTCGCGGATGTTGCCGTTTCCGCACCGGTGGCGATTCCCGGCGTGTCCGCGCAGGCACCGTCGCCTACGTCCGATGTGGTGACGGTCAATGGCGAGACGTTGACGCGCGCCGAACTTGACAAGGAACTGGACATGATCACCGCCTCGCCTCAGTTCGCCTCGATGCCGCCTGAGCAGGCCGGCATGATCCGCCAGCAGATGGAATCGCGCGTTGTCGACCGTTTTGTCAGCCAGCAGTTGCTCTCGTCGGCTGCAGTTGCCGAGAAGATCGAGTCGACCGACGCGGAGATCGATGAGTTCATCACCGGCATCCGCGGCACGCTGCCCGAGGATGTGACACTCGAGGGGATCATGCAAGAGCGTGGAATCGCGATGGACAAGCTGCGTGGCGATGTGGCGGCCGACATCAAGATCCGCAAGCTGCTGGAAGCCAAGACCGCCGCTGTGCCGGCGGTTTCGGATGAGCAGATTACCGCCTACTACGAGGGGAACAAGGAGATGTTCACGTTGCCGGCATCGGTGAAGGCCCGACATATCCTGGTAAAGCTCGATGAAGGCGCGGACGAGGCGGCGAAGACGGCTGCCAAGACCAAGATCGATGGCATCCGCAAGCAGGTCGAGGAGGGTACCGTGACCTTCGAGGCGGCGGCGACCGAGCATTCCGACTGCCCGAGCAGCAAGCGCGGCGGCGATCTGGGAACCTTCTCGCGCGGGCAGATGGTACCGGCTTTCGAGGAGGCGGCATTCTCGCAGGAAATCAATGCGGTCGGGCCGGTGATCGAGACGCCGTTCGGTTTTCACATTGTCCAGGTGACCGAGAAGAGCGAGGCTGGCGAGCGCAAGCTGGAAGAGGTCAAGGCTGAGATCAGCGAGCAGCTTGCCATGCAGGAGAAGCAGACCGTGGTGCAGGACTACATCGAGAGCCTCCGTACGGCCGCCGAGATCAAGTACGGCGACAAGTAGGCCGGCGTTGATACCGCCCTAAGGCGACTGGGCACAAAAAAACGGCGGCCGGATTTCTCCGGCCGCCGTTGCAGGTCCGAGTTAACGGTTACCAGCGGCTGCCGCCGCCACCACCGCTGCGGGGCTTGCCGCCGCCGAATCCGCCACCGCCGCTGCCGCCACCGAATCCGCCACCACCGCGGCTGTCGCGCGGCTTGGGCTGGGACTCGTTGACGCGAAGCGCACGGCCGTTCATATCCATTTCGTTCGTCGCCGCAATGGCCTTCTCGGCCTCCGCGCGATCATTCATCGTCACGAAGCCGAAGCCCTTGGCCCGGCCAGTGTCGCGATCCATCACCACGCGTGCGGATTCAACCTGCCCGTACTGTTCGAACAGTTTCTGCAGATCGTTGTCGGTTACGTCGTACGGCAGGTTGCCTACGTAGATGTCCATGTGTCCCTCGCTTGTCTTGTGTCATGAGTTGATTTAGTCGGAGTCCATTCCATAACACGAGAAAGGTGCACCGGATTTGCAACGGCTACGTGCAGTTGCTGCCTGTAATGTGAGGCTTGGCCGGTAAAAGGTCAACAACCAAATAAAAATAATTCAAGCCCCCGCTCAAATTCCTTCACCACCGGCGCAAGACCGGTGGGATCGCCCCGGGAAGAATGGCGGCTATTCCGGTTCGGCATTGCCTTCGAGGATCAGCCCACGGGTTTCGGGATAGCGTTCGTACCACAGGTTCAGCGCGTCCTTGTAATGCCGGGCATAGCGGAAATGGGCGCCCAGCCCGGTACGCAGTTCCGCCTCGTAGATGAATTTATCGGCGGGGGTCACCCGTTCAAAGGGGAACTGCGTACCCAGCAGGGTGGTGTAGATGGCGGTGGGGTCGCCAGCGGCGAGCAGTTCAACGGCCTCCGCAGTGATCCGACGCCCGGTGGTCGTCAGGCTGCGTATCTTCCCGGCCAGGCTGCTGACAGGGCCGCCCGCCATCTTCGGGAGTTGCTCGGTGGCGGCATAGAAACCGACCGGCAGCAGGGGACAGTATTTGCTCCCGGTGCGGTGCCGGTTCATGTCGCGGATCTCGGCCATGGCGATGGCGCGCCAGTTGCAGCGCACGACGGTTCTCTGCAATTGGCTGCCGATCCAGCCGTAGCGGTTGTCGTGCGTCCGGAGGTCGTCGGCAAAGCACCCGGCCATCCAGTCCGGCGGCTGATGCACGTCCAGTTCCACGTCGGGCGGGCAGGCGGCACCCGGGCTGTCGGGCTGCAAGGCGGGGGGCACACCGTTGTCGGCGGCCTGGCGGCAGAGGCGGCTGAATTCGGCCGCGATACCGGTGGCGATGCCATCGCAGCGGCAGGCGTGCTTGATCAGCCGGGGGGCGGAGAGGGCCAGTTCGCCGCGCAGCGCGTCGCCGAGCGCCCGGGCTTCCGGCAGCAGGTGGGAGCAAAGGTGCTGGCAGAGGCGGGTCCAGCCGCGGGCGGACATGACCAGCATCATGTTGGTGGAGGCCGCCACGGGAATGTAGTAGCGGGCACGGTCGAAGCGGTAGTTGCGTTGCATCCGGTCAACCGTCTTGCGTGCCTTGTCGCTGCTGTCGGCCAGCAGTTCTGCCGGGATGGCGGTCAGTTCCGGGCGCTGCTCGCCGATCACCTGCCAGAGGTCCAGAGCCTGGCTGTAGGCATCGAACGCCTCCCGCATCTGCGAACGCCACTCGGGCTGGCGCTCGGCGGGAATGCCGAGGCGCTCGGGGGCGATCACGGCCTCGGGATCCAGCTTGATATAGCGCGTGGAGGATTCCTGTCCGCCGGCCGTCGGGCAGAGCGACCAGACGTGGTACGCCAGCCAGATGGAAATATCGTCGATGAAGATCGCGACCGGCACCATGTCGGCGATGGACTGGTGCCCGTAGTCGATCAGGCGGAAGATGGCGTCCACCGAGCGGTCCATGCTGCCGGGATCGATCTTGGCCAGGATGGCTTCCAGCCCCTCGTTGTTGCGCGAGTAGCGCGCCCCGCTGGCGGCCAGCAATTCCGGGGTCAGGGCGGGGCGTCCGGCGGCAATGGCCTGTTCGGAGGGGACCAGCGAGACTTGGGTGACCTTCATGTTCTTCTCCCGATGCGTTAAAGGCGGATTAGGGTTGCAACCATAATGAATCCGGCGGTAGACTTCAACAATTGATTAATCGGAGGTTTATAATGCAGTACACGACGCTTGGCAAAACCGGGTTGAAGGTGTCCCGGCTGGGGTTCGGGGCCATGCGGCTGCCGATGCAGGGGGAAACCGTGGACCGCGGGCTGGCGATCCCCATGATCCACCGGGCGTTCGAGATGGGTGTGACCTACATCGACACCGCCGTCTTCTATTGCAACCAGGACAGCCAGCGGGTTGTCGGCGAGGCGCTCAAGGGCTGGCGCGACCGGATCGTGCTTTCCACCAAGAACCACTGTTTCGAGGCCGACGAGAAGGCCTGGTGGACGAATCTGGAAAACAGCCTCGAACGGCTCGATGTCCAGCATATCGACATCTACAACACCCACGGCATCAATGCCGAAAGCTACGACACGTTCGTCGTGCCGCATATCTGCAAGTCGCTGGAAAAGGCCAGGGACCAGGGGTTGATCCGGCACATCTGCACCTCGTTCCACGGCTCGCGCGAGTTCTTCCGCCGCATGGTCGATGATGGGCGTTATGAGAGTGTGACGATCCAGTACAATATGCTCAACCGCGAGCTCGAGGAGGAGATTGCCTACGCCAAGGCGTCCGGCATGGGCGTCGTGGTCATGGGGCCGGTCGGCGGCGGACGGCTGGGCGGGGATAGCGAGGTGCTCGCCCGGCTGGTGCCGGATATCCGGCGCATACCGGAGCTGGCGCTGCGCTTTGTACTGGCCAATCCGAATGTGGATATCGCTCTCTCGGGGATGAGTACACTGGAGCAGGTGCTTGAGAATGTCGCGGCAGCCTCGGTGGAAACCCCGCTCAATGAGGCGGATCTGGCGATCATCGACAAGCAGACCCGGCAATTGGCCGAGATGGCCAAGCTCTACTGCACCGGTTGCGGGTATTGCAAGCCCTGCCCCTCGGGGATCGATATCCCGCAGGTGTTCTCGATCTACAATACCGGACGGGTTTACGGACTCTGGGAGCACGCCCGTGCCCAGTATGCGCGGCTGGAGAAGGCCCGGCGGGAAAACCATCTGCCGGCGGATTGCTGCATCGATTGCGGCCAGTGCACGGATACCTGCCCCACCGGCATCGACATTCGCGACGGCCTGCAAATGGAATGCGTCGCGTGCACCCAATGCATCGATGCCTGTGATGGCGTGATGGAACGCTTGGGAA
>CAZZBA010000120.1:0-10851 GCA_964652765.1 uncultured Victivallales bacterium
ATCGCCTCGTCCCGCACACGCTGGCAGAAGGCCGCATCATCGCGCCGCGAGAGCAGTGCCAGTTCACAACCCCACAGGTCATCGCCATGGGTAGTATTCTCCATGAATGCCAGGACCTGGGGCAGGACATTGTCTCCACCCAGCGTCATGAGTGCCTGCACAGCCGCTTTGCGCACCACGCCTTCGCGATGCTGCATGGCCGCATTAACCGTCTTCAGGACCGCCGGGTCACCAGCATCCCGCAGGACCAGCAGTATAGCGGCCGCATTCTCGCCTTGCACCGATGCCAGACACGCCGCCAGGCGCTCACCCGCGCCATTCTTTACCAGCCCCAGCGCCACGCGGTAAGCATGCTCCCGCAAGCGCCACTGTTCATCGCCCAGATAAGCGGCAGCGTCATTCACGGCCTCGGGACCCACCAGCGCGGCAAGTTGAGTAAGGGCCGCCATCTTACGGAAGAAATCCTTGTTTGCGGGATTCGCAAGGACATCGCGGCAGAACTTGACTTTCCCGACGGCGTCGCCCTTTGTTGCAAGATCCTTCTCAAACAATGCGGCCACGTCCGATTCCAGTGACGGAAACTCGTATGATTTACTGTCCGCCTCAACCTTATTGACAAGGACATCCAATCCTACGGAACGAGTCATCCAGTCCGACCCCATCCCAGCGGCCTCCGCCAGAGGATCATCCTGCAGCCACTGCTTCATCGGGGCCAGATAGCGGCGGTAAGCGCCAGGACGCGCCTCGACTGGAATCGGGTTCAGTGTTCCATAGAACCCCGACGCCCCGCCATGGACAAAGATCACATTATAGCGAACGTCCCGCTCCAGCCGGGTTCTCTTCAGCAGGTTCACCACATCGCATTCCACCGCTTCACGATAGCCGTATTTCGCCAGCAATGACCGCCCCTCCATTAGTCGGCCAAGGCTGAACATCTTGTCCATGAGCTGCATCTCGTCGGCAATAAACACGACGGGGCCGGCCAGCTCCACAAGCGTGTCACGGGTCCAGTCCGACGGCGCCACTCCGCCGGGATCCATGGTGATAATCTTTTCAAGAGCCGACCTGACCAGATCCCTGTCATAGCCCGCCTCGAAAGGCGTTGTACCCATTTTGGAGACCTGTTCAGCATCCTTTTTCTTGTCACCACTGAAAAGGGCTGCCTTGCACGCCGTGACGACATTGGCGATGTCGCACGACATGTCCGGGTACTCGCCCGCCGCCAATTTCAAGAGCATCAACTCTCTCTTGCTGTCGCCCGGCTTTGTCGCTCCGGCAATCGTGCTGATCGCCGTCATACGCACAAATTCGGCTGTATCATTAAGCAGCTTCGCAATCCCTGAGAGATTGGCGAGCACCGTATCGGTTCCACAGGCGGTAAGGGTCAGGCATGCGCCTTCCCTTGCACGCGCCTCCGGACTGGTGAGCAACGGGAGGACCTTGCCGGGAATGGCCGTTTCACCGGCGGCAAAACGACGTCCGAGTTCCTTGGCAAGGGCTTTACGTACCACTGGATAAAAATGATCCAGCATCGCAATCAAGGCATCCGTATCGCGTTCCGGCCAGGGTTTGCCGATCCCCTTGAGCAGTAACGGATCGGTGATCTGACCACGCGCACTGACCAGCAGTTCCTCCAGCTCCTCATCGTTAACCAACCAGGAAGGATCCGCATCCTTACCCGTTATGATCAACTTCTGGAGCGGCACCGAGTAATAGATGGCATGCGTCGCCGTCGGGTTGCGCATGCCTTTGCCACCGATGCCGGCCTGATCCCCCTGGAAGACAAAGGATCCATCGTGCCGTCTCGCCAGCGTGTAGAACCAGCGCATATTGCGCATAGAGGCCGTGACCGCACGCGGACCAGCAATCGTTGCACTCAGCGGGGTATAATACCAGAGCGTAGGGCTGCCATGTCCACCACGGCGCGAAAAGGCGGCATGGGCCGAATGCATGGAGAAGTATTTCGCCTCGTAGGGTTTCCCCAGCACATAGAATGCATACGCGGGCCCGTAATTCTTGCCATTACTGTCATCCGAAGGCCAGGGAGCGTGATCCCCGTACGGCACACAGCCCTTGTCGATATACGTCCCGAAGAACTGGCTGGCGCGATCAATCGCCAGGTCGATTTCCGGATGCTGGATGCCGAATTTCTTTGCCAGCGCCAGCAGGAAGAAACAGCGACCACCGGCATTGTTCATCCCGCCATAGCCCGGATTGCGCTTGTGTAATTCGCCACCGTTGACTTCCGGGAACGAGAACGTATGCCCCCATGAGCCGCCACCGCTCTGGCCCATCGCCGCCCAGATCGCCCGTTTACGGATCTCCGGCAGGATGAACTCATCCCCCGTCGCATCATAATAAATCGCCTGTTCCAACGCGTCGAAACCTGCCGCCCAGCTCTGCATACCCTTATAGGACATGTCATAGAGCGTAGTCTGGAGATTCATATCCTGACACACCTTCTGCTTGTGAACCCATTGCTTGGCGAGATCGACATACTCGGGATTCCCGGAGGAGACCAGGGCCAGGACACCCGGCCAATCGCCACGGGATTGTCCCCTCTTGTCCGGACGGAAATCGGCAGCTATAACCTTCATGGCGCCTTCGCGGATTTTATCAGCCACCGGGCACTTCCAAGGCGAAGTGTCACTATAGGTACCCATAACCTCGAGCTGGAGGGTGATGTTCGTATGCACGCCGTCTATGGGGAATTCGTCGTAGGCTTGCTGTTTGACCGAGACAGTGCGCTCCTCTCCGCCTTCCCACTCGTAAAGCTGCTCCGCATCGGCCTTTGACATGAGTTGATCTATATCGATGCCCAGCACATCCTTCGGCCCCACCCGCTTGGTCCAGTTGAGATCGCGCCAGACATGCAGGGTCATCCGGCCCTGGCCGCTTTCCTCCTCGGCCTTGATGATGGCGTTGCCGATCACGATCCCGAGATGCCCACCCGCCGTGAAATCGGTTCCTTGCATACCCAGAAGGACATCACCCGGTATCACCTTGCCTTCAGCTGGTGAGCCCGGCAGCACGGTCAGCACCTGCACTTGATCGCCATCGTACCAGGCGTTCGGCGTACCGACGATGCCGGTGGGTCCCAGATTCCAGGAACGCACACCGACTTTCTTGTCCGCAGGTGTAACGCCGCCTTTGGTCAGGTCCGGCAACTTGGCAGGGCGCGGCGGAGCTTCCTCATCCGCACTGTGCCCGAGGGCCGCCGCCTTCGCGGCGGCCTCATCGCGTTCCGCCGCCTGCACCCTTTGCGTCAGTATACTGCCGCTGAAGATCATCATCAACGCCAGGCAGCACAAATCTCCCCGCCGCATGACCTGCAGTGAACGTGATCGGATCTTACCTTGCACTTGTAAACGCTGTTGCGGATTCATAAGGATGGCCTTTCTTGTGCAGTTAATTCAAGATGCATGGTTTGCAGCCATGCGACCTCAGCGACACTGCGTTCACCAACGGTCATCTCCCGGAAGGACGTCCTTTTGAGCGCCTCACTGATCAACTCCGGTTTTTCCCCTCCGGCCACACGTGTAATGCTCCAACGACGGCTCCCCAGCACCAAGGCACGTGCGGGTACCGCATCCCATCCTTTCGGCTCGCTGTCCAGCCAGAACTCATGCCATCCCCGCCATACTTTCACGGTCACCCGCTCGGTGACGGACTCGCCCGGCTGGAGCGTGTAGGCAATCTTGCGCAAGCTGGGCACACCCACGACGTTTTCCGGCCCTCCGAAAAGGCGTACTACGCCGGTGGCAACGGCCGTGCCGATATTCGTCAGTACGACTGAAAACGCCGCCCTACCGCCATCCTGGAGATCAGCCAGTGGCGTCAGCAAGGCTATCTCTGTCCGCACCACCGGTACTTGAAAATCCGGCAATCCATAGCGTCGGCGATAATCGTCGTAATCAAGCGGTTTATCCGACCCGAGCCGTAGCCCCGCCGCACGCCAATCGAACGGGCGGAACCCCGTTTTCAGCGCTGGCGAATCGGGCCGCAGCGAGAAATGGCCACCAGCCCCATCCAGCAACAGCGGATCAGCGATGACCGACCCCAGGTTCTGCCCCGCCTTCTGCAGCGTTTCCAGGCGCTGGCCCTTGAAGGTTACAGGGGTGCCATCAAGCGTCCAGAACACGTTGTCGGCAGCCGTGTAGTGGGCAGGCTCCCAGGTGCCGCTGCTCTGGATGAGACCGTTCGACATGAACACCACATTGCGCCGGAAGACGGTGGAACGGTGCGTCTCATGCTTACCAAGCCCGAGATGATCCGCCTGGCTGTTGGCAAAAATATTGTCCTGCACCAGATTGTCGCGACCATAATGGGTACTGTAGGCGGCTTTTTTCGTCCCGCAGACCAGATTCTGCTCAACCCGCATCTCCGAGCTGCCCTCATCCGGATATATACCCCAGGCCCCGTAACCATAACAGGCTATATCATGGATCACATTGCCACAAATCACCATACCCGGCTGCTGGCCAAGGGTATAGATGCCGCCGTTGTCGCTAAGGATCTCGCGGTGGTTGATGTGGTGGATGTGTTTATGCTCGATCCGGTTGCCGACCGTCCGGGAAGGAGCGTAACCCCAGGTCCAACCACACGAGATCCCGGTATAGTTGCAATTGAAGATGTGGTTGTGGAGCAGCCTGTTCCATCCGCTATTGCCTACCCAGATGCCGATGGCACTGGGATAGATGTGGCCGCAGTCGCGGATTGTGCAATCCACTACCGTGGTGGCCATGGCCGGATAATCCCCGGTGAACGCCGTGCCGACCGCCGATTCATGGGGTTCAAGCTGCTCGTGTCCGATCTTGATCCCTCCAGCTCCCGTATCGTGAATCGCGCAAGCCGCGATCACGTTCTTCGTGCTGCCGGCCAGGATCTCGATACCATAGCCGTTCACATGGGCCACGGTGCACCCGTATAAGACGCATTCATCCGCGCCCTTAAGGATCACAGCACCGGGCACCCCCCAGGCCGCCTGGATATAACCCGTGCATTCGGGGGGCAATTCCCAGTGCTGGTAGGCAAAGGTGAGGTTCTCGAAATATAGATGCGCCACCCGCCGGTTCCCCTCCCCTTGCACCCGCACGATCTCCGTCAGCCGCGGCGCCGTCACGCAGGTCGTCTCCAGCGTCTCTGCGGGCAACGGCAGGTAATAAAGACGTCCCGCCATCCGGTCGAGATACCATTCGCCGGGCGTGTCGAGCGCCTCGAAGATGTTCTAAACGAAGTCATGAACGCCTGCGGCAATCTGAACCGTCACAGGCTGAAATAATCCTCCCGCCTGCCTCTTGAGATTCCGGATGCGATCCCTAGCCCCGGCAATCGTTGCCAGGGGACCATCCGAACCATTCCCGGCAGGAACAACAAACGACCCTGACCAACAATCGTTGCCCAGTGGTGAAACGTAGAGGTTTAATCCTTTGGCTATCATCGTTGCCGACTTCTTTTACCTGTCATCTTTAACATTTCGTATAGTATAGAGACCGCAACGGGCAAAAGCAACCCGGTCATGGTGAACAATTGCGTATTTTTTCCTCTATTTTACATCTTACGGCTTCACACATCTGTTGCTGCATGCCACCATTCGCACGAACCGATTGAGGTCCGAGCCTGCATCGAGGATGATCCGGCGGGTTTCCGCAACGGAGAGTCCCTTTCCACACGACCATGGCTCATAGGTTATTTCGGTGATCGCCCGTACCGGCCCGTTCGCCAAGGTTTTCTGCGTCGCCCAGTTCCGGGAGTAATGCAGCACGCCTCCCGCCAGCACTCCGATTCCCCCGCAACCACGGCTTGTGCCGACATGGAAGTAATCAAGCCCCTCACCCCGGTCCTTGTGGTAGGCGCGGGACTGATACCAGTTATCAATAACCGGATTGCGCGTCCGCTTCACCCACACATCGATCCCGCTCGACACCAAGCCCTCGCCCCGCGGGGGCTTCTCCATCAACATTGGCCCATAAACGCGGAAGGCGATCCGGTCATTCTCCCAAGCATGGTCATCCATCCGCTCGGGATGTAGCGTCCAAAGGCGCGCATCGGGAAGGCAGTAGCGGGTGCCGTGGTTACTGTAAAGGTTTTTGTCTCGCCAGGCGCAAAATCGGATTGGAACAGGAGCTTCCCCTCAACAATCTGCGAGGGAATGGGAGTCCCTCATTCTAGCACGGTGGCCGCTTCCGCCGGTCAGGGAAGCTCGATGGTTTCAGCAAGGCGTGACACGGTAGCGTCATTCTCCACGGTCACGGCCCTGGCCGCCGCCGGCTTTGGCACGGAAGGTTGATGTAAGCGATAGACCTCCGAACCCGCCAGCAAAAAGGTGCCCACTCCATATACTGCCGTCGAGTTGGCGGGAAAGGCTTTCGGACCCTCACCCACGGGCTGGACATGGATCAACTTGCCGTCTGGCTGAACGCTAGCCGACATGGCACTCCAGGCCTTATCAATGGCAGGCAACGTTGCTTCGCGCTCCAAAAGTCCATTGTTTACCCCCCAGGCCAGGCCAAAGCAAAAGAGCGCGGAGCCACTGACTTCCTTGTCAGGATAGCTTTGCGGATCCAGCAAACTCACGCGCCAGAGTCCGTCAAGCTGTTGCAGGGTCATGATCCGTTCCGCCAGCTCCTTGTATTGGCGCTCGAATTCGGATCGTGAGGGTGCCTCCTTGGGTAACGAGGAGAGAACCAGTGCCAAACCTCCAAATACCCAGCCGTTTCCCCGGCTCCAGAACACTTTCCGGCCGTTCACCTCTCGCTTCTGGAAATAGGTCTGGTCACGGAAGTACAGGTGCTCCTCGGCATCGTACAGGAAATCACTCGTCCGCTTATGGTCCTTTACCAGCGTGTCATGGTACTTTGCATCACCCGTAATCGCAT
Source organism: uncultured Victivallales bacterium (assembly GCA_964652765.1). Taxonomy (GTDB): domain Bacteria; phylum Verrucomicrobiota; class Kiritimatiellia; order UBA8416; family UBA8416; genus UBA8416. The sequence goes on from CAZZBA010000120.1 coordinate 6,879, forward strand.
ACAGCTTCGCCAATACCGGAGGAGCCATGAAGAGGGCATCGCACCAGGTCCATCGTTGATTGGAATTCTTTCCACCATGCGCCATGCTGCCACCAGCATTTTTCCTGCCGCAAAAAGCATCCATGACCTGGCGGACCTCCGCGATCATCACCGGATCATGCTTGAGGGCATAGAGGTCCAGATACAGCTGTCCGATGCACTGGTCGTCGGCATGGAAACGGCAGTTCCGGCCCAGGGTCCACCCCGTTTGCGTCCCCACCCGAATCATGGCTTCCTCGTATGGTTTGCCACCGGGAAGACGGGAGAGCGCCATGAACCCGGTATAGCCCACGCCGTGGATCCAATCCGTATACCGGGGTTTGGTGTCCGCCTTCAATTGCCAATCCGCTACGGCATGGAGCGTGGCCAATACGCCTTCGGGATCGTTGCTGGCCGCGACCGAAATGCGGATGGTCCCCATCACCAGCGCCGTCATGACCGATAAATATGCTTTTGAACGCATCATATCATTTTTGATTATCGCGCCAACCAACCGCCATCCACCAGAAAGTGCGCGCGTTATTCCTCCGTCGGCATGCGCCGGAATCTAACCCCGTTCCCTACTGGCATCCGGGCTTTTCAATACCAGGGTCTTGATCTCGAACGGCCTGAAGGCCAGCGTGATCCTTCCTCCCTTGCATTTGGCTTTCCGCAACGCCCGTTCGAGCATGTTCGTTTCAACGACATGCGTTACCGGCAGGCTGGTGGCGAGGGTGCAGGCGACGGAGCTACGTGTCGACTCATACAGGCGCACTACCAGATCTCCCGAACCATCCTCCGCAGGCTTGACCGCCTCAATGACCACCGCGGGATCGCTAACCGTGAACATGCTCGCACGCGGTGATTTCCCTGGTATCACGGCGACGGGCACATTCAATTCATAGGCTTCCTGGATAACACCACTGTCCTTGAAAGATCCGGCCCAGCCATAGAAGGCATAGGTGAATTCCTGCACGCCTTTATCCGCTGTCATGTCCGGCACGAGCGGAGATTTGAGAAGGGTCAGGTTAATGCTGCTGCCGTCCACATTCACCCCGTACTTGCAGTCGTTCAGCACTGCGGCACCGCGGTTTTCCTCGGCCAGGGCGGTCCATTTCTGGTTGCGCACTTCAAACCGTGCGCCATCATACGGCCGTGTTGCATGGGTGGGCCGTCGAACATAGCCGAACTGGATTTCATGAAGCGCGTCCTCTGCCGTCACTGTGACAGGGAAGTTAACTTTCAGGAGTTTGTGGCTTTCACGCCAATCAACGCGGGTGCGAAACTCGATGCGACGGCTGCTGGCCCGAAGCACAATATCCTGTTCGAGCTTGGATTGGCCAATCGTCCGCGTGAGCCGCACCATCCCGAACACCGGACCTTCGGCGCCTACCCGCATTGCCGCTGCGCCCGTGAGCGAAACTTCCTGCTGCTTGTAAATGCTGTCGAGGTTCCAGGCGTCGAACTTTGACGGCACATCCTTATAGAGATGGAAGGCGTTGCAGGGTGCTTTGGCAAATTCGATCCGATATTCCTTGTCGTAGATGCTCGTAATCTCGCCGCGCTTGTTGAAGGTGACGCGGAGCAGCTCGTTTTCCAGACAAACTGCACTGGCTTTCACATGAGGAACCTCCCCACCGGTTTTCGCCTTTTGAACGGAAACCATGCCGCATGACGGGATGCCGCGCACCAGTCCGTACAGGGTACCCTCATGGCTCTGCGTAGGCACGGGCATGCCGTCGTCTGTCACAGCACCAGTGAACTCCGAGGGCAACTTGACTACGGCGCTCCGTTCCCATGAAAGCGAGTTGAACACTGTAACGGATGCACGATCCCTGCCCACCATGAGCGCGCGCGCTTTTCCCGCAATCACTGACGCGCGGTCAATTACCTGTGCATACGCCTTCTCAGCCTCGACATACACCTGCGCAATGGATGAGCCCGGGATGATGTCATGGAACTGGTTCAACAGCACTTCGCGCCACAAGCCGTTCATTTCTGACTGCGGGAACCTGAAGCCGGCGGTAACAGACGCGACGACTCCCCACATCTCCGCCTCGCGCAGCATGATTTCGCTTCTGCGGTTGCCTTTCTTGGTCTTGGCCTGCGTGGTGTATGTGCCGCGGTGCCCGGCAAGATAAAGCTCGCCGACCCAGCGGGGCAGCTTTCCGGTGTCAATATTCCTGAAGAATGCGGCCGGGGCATCAATCCGGCACTTGGGACATCCTTCGAGGTCTTTCAACCTCCGGAGAAATTCGAGGTGATCGCGCGTAGCACCGCCCCCGCCATCTCCCCAACCGAAAGGAAAAAGACGGCCGGTATGCGTGGAATCCTTCTGTACCCGTTCGGTCCATCTCGTCAGCATGTTAGCCGGGCTTGTCGACGCGCTGTAATCGTTATGGATGTACGCCAACACATTCGTGCCGTCGATGCCTTCCCACCAGAACGTGTTGTACGGGAAAACCGCGTCGCCATTGAACTTCCAGGTCAACTTCGAGGTGGAGAAGAACTTCACGTCGCAGCCGGTCATGATCTGCGGTAACGCGCCGGAAAAGCCGAAGGCATCCGGCAGCCACAGCAATTCGTTCTCGACACCGAATTCATCCCTGAAGAACCGCATGCCATGGATGAACTGGCGGACCAGGCTCTCACCGCCGGACAGATTGCTGTCAGCCTCGACCCACATTGCTCCGTCGGGGATCCACTGGCCTTTCTTGACGGCTTTCCGGATGAGCGCATAGAGTGCCGGGTAGCGCTGCTTCATCATCCAGTATAAATGCGGCTGACTTTGGAGGAACTTGTATTCCGGGTAGTCCTGCATAAGGGTCAGCTGGGTGGCAAACGTACGGGTGCATTTTGATTCCGTTTCCCGCAGCGGCCACAGCCAGGCCACGTCGATATGGGCGTGGCCGAAGGCGTGCATAAACGGCGTGGTCGAACCATTGCGGGCGGCGAGCAGCGGGCGCAGCAGCGCACGACCCGAACAAACCGTCTGCATCATTTCCGCGCGCGGGAGCTCCATGTCGACGACCAGTGTCATTTCCTTGAGTGCATCGGCAATCGCCGCTACGCGAAGGGATTCCTTATCAGCCATATTTTCCATCAATTCGTACAACGTCTGGGTGTCAATCCACAGCTGATAGAGTTCCTCCTCCCAGATGCCAAACGAGCATACGCCCACGGCGGCCTGGGTGCGCGGCGGTTCTGGAACGGTAATATGGCCATGGGGATTCGGACCTCCGCCCCCGGCCGGATCCTGCGGACCATGACCAGCGTAGGTTTCGATGAGGACATGAAACGGTTCACCGCCGCGAGCCTTCACGGAAAGCGTAAGTTCATGATGGAACTTGTCACGGGAGCCGGCAGGGAGACCATTGATGTACACCGCCGACTCGTTGCCGCTCAGGTCGGTTTTCAGCACGATGCGTTCGCCGGCTGCGGACGTTGGCAGTACGATGTCAGCGCGGAACCAGGCATATTCCCATTTCGCACCCCAGCGCGTTCCGGGCGACATAGGCGCGAACCGACGGCGCGCCGCCTGATCTGCCGTCAGTTGCTCCCGTGTGACAAAACCTTCATAGGCGACGCGCCCAAGCTCGCGATAGAACAACCGCGGCATGACATCCCGCCACCGGTTGATCCTGCTTAACCATTCTGGAGTAATCGCCATGACAATCTCATCCTTTCCGCGAACGCCGTCACTTGTCTCCCTCGGACAGCACCAACCGGTCTCCTGACTTTGTATCCATCACAAGAAGCCCATCCTGCCGGATCTCCACTTGACGACCATTAACCTGCATCGTCCTCCACGGACTAAGCAGAACAAGTTGCTGATCGGCCACGCTCTCGACCGTTGCCGACTCAACCCGTCCGTTCCGGAACGAGGCCGAGACGACGAATCCGCCCTGTGCGCGCATCCGGCTGAACGCGGCGTCCTGGTCGGCCGGCCAGCACG
>CAZZBA010000121.1:0-520 GCA_964652765.1 uncultured Victivallales bacterium
GCACGGTGGAACGGCGCGAGGGACAGTACGCGCACGCGGGCCAGCCGGTGACGGTGGTCGACCTGCCCGGTATCTACTCGTTCTCGGCGCATTCACCTGATGAGCGGGTCGCGCGCGAATACATCCTGAATGAGCGCCCGGATGTGGTGGTCAACGTGCTGGATGCGACCAACCTCGAGCGGAACCTCTACCTGACGTCGATGCTGCTGGACATGCAGGTGCCGCTGGTGGTGGTGCTGAACATGATGGATCTGGCCAGGATGCGGCATTTGCGCATCGAGGTCGAGCATCTGGCCAGGCACCTCGATTGCCCGGTGATCCCGGTAACGGCCAGCAAGGGACTCGGACTCGCGGAACTGCGCGAGGCGATCCAGAGCGTGGCGGACTCGGGGCATATTCCCGCCACGCGGGTGGTCTACGACACCGAGGTGGAGGCGGTGATCGGGCGGCTGCTGCCGCATGTGTCGCAGGCCGCGCATGACGGGCACGGCGAGGTCGGGCTGGGACAGGCCGTGGGCGC
>CAZZBA010000121.1:530-10851 GCA_964652765.1 uncultured Victivallales bacterium
CAGGCCGCGCATGACGGGCATGTCGATCCGCGCTGGCTGGCCATCAAGCTGGTGGAGGAGGATGCGATCGGGTCGAAGATCACCGCCGGCGCGCATGCCGAGAAGGTCAAGGTCGAGCTGGAGCATATCCGCCGCCATACCGGGGATCCGGCGGACATCGTCGTGGCGGACGGGCGCTACGGGTTCATCCACGGCCTGGTGCGGGACGTCCTGCATCGTGACCTCGAGCTGCGGCGGACGGTTACCGACCTGATTGACCGGGTGATTCTCAACCGCCTGCTGGGCATCCCGCTGTTCTTCATGGTGATGTACGCCGTATTCTATGTCACCGTCAATGTCGGCTCGCCCTTCATCGACTTCTTCGACCGCCTTTGCGGCACGGTGTTTGTCGATGGCCTGCGGCATGTGCTCGAGCGGGTGAAGGTGCCCGATGTGCTGGTGACGTTCGCCGCCGACGGTATCGGGCAGGGAATACAGACGGTTTCCACGTTCATTCCCCCGATTTTCCTGATTTTCCTGTGTCTGTCGTTCCTCGAGGATTCGGGGTATATGGCCCGTGCGGCGTTTGTGATGGATCGGCTGTTGCGGATGATCGGGCTGCCCGGCAAGGCCTTCCTGCCGATGCTGGTGGGGTTCGGCTGCAATGTGCCGGGAATCCTGGCCACCCGCACGCTGGAGAACGACCGCGACCGTCGGCTGGCGATGCTGATGAACCCCTTCATGTCCTGCGGGGCACGTCTGCCGGTCTACACCATGTTCGCCGTGATCTTCTTCCCGCGGCACGGCGGGCAGCTCATCTTCGGGCTCTACATGACCGGCATCGTGCTGGCAGTGCTGACGGGGCTGCTGCTTAAGCGGACGCTGATGCCGGGGGAACCGGGCACGTTTGTCATGGAGCTTCCTCCGTACCACATGCCGACGCTCAATGGCATCCTGTTCCATACCTGGCACCGCCTCAAGGGGTTTATCGTGCGGGCGGGCAGGGTGATCCTGTTCGTGGTGGTCCTGACGAGCGCGGTGGGGGCGCTGGATTCGCTGTTGCATCAGGAAGAAAGTGGTGGCCAGGCGGAGGTCGGTGCACAGGCAGGGCTGCTGGCGCGTACCGGGCGGCTGATCACTCCTGTCTTTGCGCCGATGGGTGTGCGGCAGGAGAACTGGCCGGCAACGGTCGGGCTGATCGCGGGCGTCTTCGCCAAGGAGGCCGTGGCCGGCACTCTTGATTCGCTGTACCGGCGCGAGGCGGACGAGGCGGAGGTCGAGTATTCCTTTAAAGCCGGGATCGTGGAGGCGTTCCAAGCCGTGCCTCAGGGGTTTGCTGCACTGTTCGGGTTTACCGACGAGGAACCGGAGGACAGTGCGGCGCAAGGCGCGATTCGCGAGGCGTTCGGCAGTACGGCGGCGGTGGTCGCGTATCTGCTCTTTATCCTGGTCTATTGTCCCTGCGTCGCGGTGATCGGCGCGATCTACCAGGAATCGGATATGAAGTGGACGGTGTTCAGCGTGGCCTACCTGACCCTGCTGGCTTGGGTCGTGGCGACGCTGTTCTACCAGATAGCGGTCTTCGCACAGCAGCCGCTCGTCTCCGCTGCCTGGGTGGCGGGCTGCGTCTCCTTCCTGGCGGCTGGGGCGATCGGCTTGCGCCACTACGGAAGGCGGGGCTTGTGATGCTCGGCATACGGTATGGACGGCGGCGCGGCGGCTGCGGGGAAGCGCGTCCGCTGAGCGATTGCACGACTGGTGAATGTGCAACCGTGGTTGGCAATACCGGTGCTCGGTCGATGGAAATGGGATTTTATCCAGGCGCGGCGGTAAATGTGATCAACAATGACCCCTCGGCGGCCTGCATGGTCGTGATGGCGGGCGAGAGCCGGTTCGTGATCCCCCGCGAGATTGCCGCCACGGTGGCGGTGTGCCGGTGCGGGGGTGGAGGTGGGTGGTGGCGCCGGCGGGCCCGACGACGGGAGGGTGGCGATGCTGAAGCAGATTCGTGATTATCTGGATGCGAACGGGGCCTGCGAGACCGCGGTCCTGGCCCTGCGTCTACAGGCCGATGAATCGGCCATTCGCGGCATGCTCGAATTCCTTGAACAGCGGGGTGAAGTCCGCCGTATTGAAATCGATTGCGGGGGTGGGTGTTCTGGCTGCACGAGCTGTGGCACGCCAGCCGACAGGCGCGCGAAAGGCGGCGTCGTCTTCTGGTCACGCGGGCGGCGTGATGCGCACCAACCCGCCTAGAGATCGATGGTGATGCCTTCGCGCGCCCATAGCACTTGCATGGCTGGCGATGCGTTGCGGTAGGCCGGCCCGCATTGCTTCTCGAGCGCATCGAAGTACGCATCCGAATGCTCGGGGTCGTGGTGGAAAACGGCAAGCTGGCGGACGTGTGCCGCGTGCGCGACCTCGAGCAGCAGCGGGTATGAGGTGTGCCCCCAGCCTTTCTTTAGAGCGTATTCCGATCCGGAATACTGCCCGTCGCCGATCAGAAGGTCGGCATCCTGGATGAACGCGCTGTACTCCTCCGAAATTCGCCGGGTCTCGCGGGTAGGCACGTCGGGCTCGAAGGCCGCGTTGAGTTCCACGTCCGTGGCATAGACGATCTTGCGCCCGCCGGCGGTGATCTTGAACCGGATCGACCCGCCAGGGTGCAGGATCTGCTCCTGCATCTCGATATGGATATCGCCGATGGTCATGAAGCGGTCCTCGAATTCGCGGATGCTGACGTTGGCTGCCAGCTCCTTCATCTGCACGGGAAAGTAGTTCACGTCCATCTGTCCGCTGAGGATCGATTCCAGGAAGCGTTCCTTCTGGGCGCTGCCGTAGATCACCAGGTCGGTGCCCTTGATGTAGGCCGGCTGGAAGAAGGGCAGCCCCTGGATGTGGTCCCAGTGGGTGTGGCTGAGAAGGATGTGCTGTGCGCTGGGTCCCTCGCTGTGGATTTGCGAGGCGAGGCGGATGCCGAGAGCCCGGATTCCGGTGCCCGCGTCCAGGATGATCGAGCTGTGCCCGCAGCGCACAGAGACGCAGGGCGTGTTGCCGCCGTACTTCTCCGTGCTGCCGCCCGGTGTCGAGATCGAGCCGCGCGTGCCCCAGAATGTGACGGATACCGGTGTCGTCTTCGTGTTCATCTGCAGCCCCCTGCTGTCCGTGTGAAAAGTAATGTGGCGTCACCGATCCGGATGACATCGTTGTTCTGAAGGACGCAGCGGGTGATGCGCACCCCGTTGACGTAGGTCCCGTTGGTGCTGTTGAGATCCTCGATGATCTCTTCGGAATGGAGATGGAAGAGTCGCGCGTGCTGCCGGGAAACGCCGGGCTGCATCAGCGGGATGCCGGCGTCGCTGCGGCGTCCGACCTCGTAGGTGATCTTGTCGATCCGGATGGAGTAGGGCTTGGCATCGTCCATGCTGCGCACGTCAAGGTGCATCTCGGCATCCGGGTCGGTGAACTCCTCCATCGGCAGCCGCATGGTCGAAGACAGGGAGGCTGCCGCAGCTGTCGGTGCCGCGGTGCCGGTATGAACGCTTTTTGACAGTTCACTGATCATGGCACCAGCATAAGGCGGGAACGCACGGCGGTCAACGCGGAATTCAGCCCTGTCGAGGGAAAAGAATTTCAACATCCATCGCCCGATGTTCCAAGCTTGCAACGCTGCGGCTCGGCGAGGACGCCTCGCCCTACCATTGGCAACCGGCAGGAGTCAGTTTGGAGTTGGGGCTGTTGAGAGTGGCGGGAGCATCTTGCTCCCCCTACTTCTCCCCGATGGTCCAGATCCCGTCCCAGTTGGCGGGTGGAGTCGCGGCCAGCGTGGCGCAGCGCTTAGCGTAGATCGCGGCGACGGGATCGTCGGCAATCGCCGCGAAGCGCGCCTGCGCCTGGGCGAAGTCGCCAGCGTAATAGGTCTCCAGCGCAGCCTGGAAAGCCGCCAGCGGCTCGCGCCGCGCTTCCGCCGCTTCCGGCAGCATCGGCTCATAGATCGTGATCGGCTCGGTCTTGCCGACTACCCGCACGCGCGAAAGCTCGCGGGCCGGGAATGCATTACCGATTGCCTGGCGTGTGTTCTGCGAGATCATCAGGTGGGTCCCGAACTGCTTGTTGATCCCCTCCAGCCGGGCGGCCAGATTGCCCGCGTCGCCTAGGAATGTGTAGTTGAAACGCTGGTTCGAGCCCATGTTGCCGATCACCACCAGCCCGGTATTGATGCCGATGCGCACGTAAAGATTGCTGCCGTAGCGCTCGTTCAAATCCGCCCGCATAGCTGCCAGCTTCGCTTGGCATCGCAGCGCCGCCCGTACGGCCTGCACGGCGTGGTCGGCCTGTTCCAGAGGAGCGTTCCAGAAGGCGATGATCGCATCGCCCTCGTACTTGTCGATCGTGCCGCCGGTTTTGTAGATGATGTCGGTCATGGCCGTCAAATACTCGTTCAGGAGTCCCGTCAACTGGGTTGGTGAGAGCTTTTCGGAAATGGAGGTGAATCCTTGGATATCGGAGAAGAAAATCGACAGCACCTTCTCCTCGCCTCCGAGTTTCAGTTGGTCGGGATTCTCCATCAGTTTCTCGATCACGATCGGGCTGAGATACTGCTTGAAGGCCCCCTTGATAAAGCGCTTCTGCCGGCCTTCCACCGCGTAGTTCACGATCACGGCAGCCACCATGGCCAGCAGGGCCGCGCTGATCAGCGGGGCGACCGGCAGCCACCATCCCAGCCGGTAGGCGGCGAAGCCGGATGCGATGGCGACCACGCAGAACGCTGGCAGGGCGGCGGCAACGGTGGTGCTCTTGCGACTGGCGCGGACGGTGCCGCCGGCGACCATGGCGAGCAGAAGCATGAAGGCCAGGGTAACGGGCATCTGGCACTCACGCAGGAAGTCGCCGGAGAGCAGGTTGTCGAGGAATGTGGCATGGATCTCCATGCCGGGATAGGTCTTGCCCATCGGGGTCGGTTTCAGATCCATCAGGCCGGGTGCTGTCATGCCAACCAATACAAATTTCCCCTTGAGATCCGATGGATCAATCGGTGCGGGTTCTCCCGCTTGTAAATTGGCTTCAGATTGCAGCACGGACGTGGCATTGAAGGCCTTGTGCGTCTGGGTGGGCCCTCGGAAACGCAGGATGGCATTGCCCTGCCGGTCAAGCGGGATTGTCCGTGATCCGATCTGCAGTTTCCCAGGCTCGACGCGAATGGAGGTGTCGGGCTCCGTGGCAAGCACTGCTGCCAACCCCAGGTTGGGCACGAGGCGGTTGTCGAATATCCGGTACGGCTGAAGGCGGCGGAAGATGGCACCCTTGTCCGGTTCGGAGATTACATTGGCCAGCATCGTGGCGTTGCTAGAGATTGGCGGGATGGGAAACGAAGCTTCCAACCGGCTGGCGGCCGCAATCCCCTCGGGCGTCAGTCCAGGAATGTTGGACGCCAGAGGCAACCGATAGGCGGCTGTCTCCGGCCATGGCTGTTCCGTACCCACACCCACCGGCAGGGCGATTACAAATGGTATTCCCCGTGCGATCGCCTCGCCGAGCGCCTCATCATCGGCAACCCCATGTATGCTGTGCTCGGTGAAAAGGATATCGAAAATGACCGCCTTGGCCTCCGCCCGGCGGCAGAAATCAAGGATATAGGCATAGGACTGGCGCTCCCAGGGCCAGGCGAGGCCGAACTGTTCCCTAGCCGCATCCAGGCTGGTCTGATCGATCATGATCGTACAGACGCTGTCCGTGGCGGCACCCTTGTCCGCCTGCTGGCGTACCCGCCAGTCCCAGAGCGGACGCTCCAGCCAGCCGAGCCAGCCCACGCTGAACAACACTCCGGCCACCAGCGCCGCCACCACACCGATGCACCCACCCTGCATCCACGGTCTAAATAATTTCGTCGTGTTCATTTTACCTGTTTAAAGTTAGCCACAAAAGGCACAAAAATCACAAAACACCCGAGCATAAGTTTTGTGGTTTTTGCCTTCTGTGGCCAGACCCGCCGAGCATCAGCTTTTGTGTTATTTGTGCCTTTTGTGGCCAATCATACCCAGCATCAGTCAGATACCTGCCAGCGCGGCGGTGAAACGCGTCTGCCGGGCCGGATGCACGGCGATAGGCGTTACCCTGCCGATCGTGCTGCGGAGATCCTTGATGCGGTCGTTCGGATCGGGGTGTGTCTTGGCGAAACCGCGCTTATCCTTCTCGAGACGCTTACCCATTTCCGCGAGCATATTGACCAGGCCTTCCGGATTGTAACCGACGCGTTGCATGATCACGATGGCGTCGCCATCCGCCTCCCGTTCAAAGGCACGCGCATAACCGCTGTCGGCCAGTGTCTTGGTGACGTCGGTAATGCTGCCTTCGAACAGCGTGGTCAACTCAGCCAGTTGCTGTCCCCCGAGGTTCTTGCCTGCCTCGGCGACCATGATCGTGGCCGCGGAGGTCCAGCGGCTCTTGCTGATGGCACGCAGCCCGTGTTCCCTCTGTACATGCCCGATCTCGTGCGCCAGCACGGACGCCAGTTCATCCTCGTTGCGGCAGCAGCGCAGCATGCCGCGCGAGACGAGAATGAAACCGCCGGGCGCGGCAAAGGCATTGATCTCGTCGGTGTCCATGATCAGGAAGTGCCAGCCGCCGAAGGTTTCGGGTTTCTCTGAATACATGGACAACACCTTCCCTAGTGTGTTGAGATACTGCGTGGCCGCGGTCTGGTCGAAGGCCTTGTAGGTGGACAGGATCGTGGCGGCCACCGAGCGACCAATGTAGTACTCATGCTCGAGCGTCAGGTCCTCGAACGCCTTGCCCAGTGCACTGGCACTGCGTTTGATTCCTTCCGCCTGCTCCTGGCTGATGGTTCCCGTGGCAACCCCGACGTTCGTCCCGACCTTCGTGGCGACCTCCAGCGCCTTGCATCCTGCCAGGATGGAGGCCAGCATCACGGCGCATCCCAAGGTGATGATGAATGTCTTCATTTGGCACCCCCTTCGGCAACCAGCGATCCTTGCTTCATGAACTGCTGGATCTGGGCATCCGAAACGGCGATCTTCTCCATGCGGTCAACGGCGGAAAAATCTGCTTCTTTATTCCGTTCCTTGAATTGCTTTTCAACGTCCGAATTGAATCCCTTGCCAGCCAGCCCCTGTTCGGCACTGGTCACCGACAACTGGGCAGCGGGCCCGCCCGCCGCCAGCTTGAGCGTCTTGGTGGTCAGCGATCCCTTGCTCATCCACCCCTCGGTCGTGCCGTACTGGACGCGGTTCCAATCCCCTTTCTCCTCCAGGATCGTCACCTTCTCCGTGTAGCCGACCGTCGCCAGTACACGGCTGATCGGTGTGGGTGCCGACCGTAGCTTGGCGTCCTGCACCTCGACGCTCATCACTTTCTGGCGTGCCGCCAACGCGGTCACGGCCACTATCGCCACCATGGCGATCAACGCTAATCGTCTCATGACATGTTCCTTTCCTTGTTCTCTGTTCTGTCAAACGGCGGCCATTATATATCGGTTTCGGGCGGATGAAAGCTGAAAAAGCGTACTACAGCAGCGGAGGCTGTCGGATTCGGAAAATTCCTAAATATCAATTTGATTTCAGTGGAGAATGCATGGATAATACAGGCGTACGATTGCATTTATAGATATATTGATGAGGAGTATAATATGAAAAGACATTCAGCGCTGTTGTTGGCATTTGTGGCGATTCTTGGATTGGCATGTTCCGGTACGGTGCAAGCGACGGATCTCTACTGGTCCGGCAATGGCACTACCCAGGGCGGTGCCGGCACGTGGAATACCACCAGCTTGACCAACTGGGGAACCCCCGCGGGTGCCCCTTACACAGCACAGTGGGTCAATGGCAACAACGACACCGCCGTTTTCGGCGGTACGGCGGGCACAGTCACGCTGGATGAAGCGATAACCGTTGGCGGGCTTATCTTCAGTACCTCGGGCTATACCATCAGGAGCAACTCCTTGACCTTCGGCGCAGCTGGTATCATCTCGAATTCAGTGGCCGCTACGATCGCTTCCGCGCTCACCGGAACCGGGGCGATCACCAAAAACGGCATCGGCACATTGACCCTCAGTTCGACGAATAACACGTATAGTGGCGGCACGGTTCTTAACGCGGGCACGATTAGTTTCGGCGCCAACAACGATAGCTACCTCGGTGCCACATCCGGCGGACTTACTTTCAATGGCGGCCAAATCTCCTATTCGGATGACTTTGTATTGAACCGCGCCGTCACGGTCAACGCAAACTTGGCTCTGAACAACCGGATTACCGTGAACGGGGTGCTCTCCGGCGCCAGCTCCATCTCGCAGTCGGGTGCCGACACTGCCACATTCGCTAATACCGGCAACACCTTCACGGGCACACTGAATGCCGGCTACGCGATGACCTTCGCCAGCCTCGGGGATTCCTCGAATCCCTACAATATTGGGAATTCAGCTGGCTCATTCACTTGGACCGGTGACGCGAGAACATTCGCTCTCCGTCCGTTCACCTTTTACACCACGGGCAGCGGCCAAATCCGGAGTTCCGGCACCGGCGCGCTGGTAATCCAGAAGGACCTGGCCATCACCGGCGCGGCGGGTGGCAGGACGCTGGAGCTCGGCGGCACATATACCGCCAGCGCTAACACCTTTGCCGGCAGCATCACCAACGGTACGGGCTCGACTATAAGCCTGACCAAGGGTGGTTCGAGTATTTGGGCACTTTCCGGCACCAACACTTACTCCGGCGCGACGACGCTGCCCCAAGTCGCCTTCACCGTCGCCGCTTCGGGTGTTTTTATTTTTCAGGGTATCCAGGCGCTGTCGCCCAACACCACATTGAGTGGAGCCACGACCGGTGCGAATGGAGGAATATTCGTCGGCACTTTCAAGATTCTGGATGATTCCGTGACCTCGGCCTCCCGGTCGGGAGTCAATCTGACCTACAGCGGCGGTAACTCAAGCGCAGATCCGTTCACGATTTTCGTGGGCAATAACAACACTGCCAATGGAGGGAACAGCAGTGGCACGACGACGGGCAGTACCATCCAGTTGGGTAATATGACTTTCAACCGGACTGCCGCTGCCGGCGCAGCCCTCGCAGTGACCGGCGCGAACGGTTACCGGCTTCAGATCGCCAACGTGAACGTCAACCCGACGGGGCAGACTGGCAACTGGACCGCCAAGCTCCAGGGTGACACGGCAGCCTTGCTTGTCACTGGAAACGTGCAGCAGCAGGCGGGTGCCACTAACGCCAACACGATCCTACAGATGGAAGGCGTGAATCTCGGAAACTCCATCTCGGGCAACATCCTGGACTCCGCCGACGGCACGCCGAGGGCACTTTCCGCCAGCAAAACAGGCACCGGCAGCTGGACCCTCTCCGGCAGCAACAGCTACACCGGCGGGACGACCGTCACCACGGGTAAGCTGCTTTTCAGCGGCGCCAACTCGCTGCCCGCCAGCGGTACGGTCGCCGTGGGTGCCTCCGGTCATCTCAGCCTGGTGGACGGCACCGCGCGGAACCAGACTGTTTCAGCCCTCACGCTGACCAGCCTGGGCAGCCTGTCCTTCGACTGGACGGGCGACAGCACCGGCGACCAGTTGACCTCCACGGCGGACATCACACCCACGGCGGGTAGCCGGTTTTACGTCAATCTGAACCGCAGCGGCACACCCGGCGGCAGTGTGACACTGCTGACGGGCGGAGCAGGCAGTACGCTGAATAGCTCGACCTTCTATCTGGCCAATGCCACGGATTACACCGCCACGCTCACGCCCGCGGCCACTACGGTGTCCGTGGGCAGCTTCACCAGCCAGACGCCACTTACCACGTTCTACTGGCAGGGCAACAAGCTGGCAGCGGGAGCGGTGGCCGGCGTGGACAATGCCTGGGCGCTCTCCGACGGCACCAAAGGCAACTGGTCCTCGACCACCACCAACTACACCGCCACCGCCCTCACCCCAGGTGTCTCGGCGGATGTCATTTTTGCAAATGGCCAGGTCGGGAAAACCCAGCAGAGCACTGTTCTGGGCGCAGATGTCACGGTCAAGAGCGTGACGATCGATGACGGCACGGCGGTTACCATCGCGGGAGCGAATGGTGCCGTGCTCACGCTAATGGGCACCTCAGGCACCGCCGGCACCGTGGCATCGCCCGGCAGCGCCATTTCGGTTACCGCGAATGCCAATGCCGCCAGCACGATCAGCAGCAGGGTAAACCTCGGCGCGGACCAAACCTGGCATGTCGCCAGCGGCAAGACCCTGACCGTCAGCGGCATCGTGGGCGGTGATTACTCTCTTACCAAGGCAAGCGCCGGCACCCTGACCCTCTCCGCCTTGCCGGAATATACCGGCGCCACC
>CAZZBA010000122.1:0-10829 GCA_964652765.1 uncultured Victivallales bacterium
ATTTATGTGGTGAATTGAGAGGAATAAAGGGCTCCAAATACGAGGGAGGAATCCGTGTGCCCATGATCGTGCGCTGGCCCGGCAAGATCAAAGCCGGTACAAAAAGCGATCTGCCATGGTACTTCCCGGATGTCATGCCGACGCTTGCCGAGTTGGCCGGTGTTTCCGGGAAAGTGCCTGAAGATTCCGATGGAATTTCTGTTGTCCCCACGCTGCTGGGTAAAGAGGGACAGAAAATGCACGAGTATCTCTTCTGGTCGGGCGCGATCCAGATGGAGAACTGGAAGGGAGTCGGCAAACCCGGGGAACTGGCCCTCTACGACCTCAGCATCGATATCGGCGAGGCGAATGACCTTTCCGCGAGCCATCCAGAGATCGTCAGCAAGCTCAGCAGTCTCATGGCGAAGGCCTGGCGGGAACCGCGCACACAGGAGGATGACGGAAAATATACGGGTAGGGAGGATGAATAATGTACATATCGATTTTTTCTGATGAGTTGGGCTTGGATGTGGCAGAGGCACTGCCGATTATCAAATCATGGGGTTTGAGCCATGTCGATTTCCGGTCCAAGATTTTCGGCAAAGGCATAGAGATGCTGAATAATGATGAACTGAAGCAGCTAAGGAAGCTGGTGGATGACCATGGCATGACCGTCGGCTGTCTCCAGACGTCACTCTGCAAAGTACATCTGCCGGATGCAGAGCGGCAGAAAAAGGAAGCCGAAAAGCTGGAAGGGATAATCAGGGCTGCGGATGCGCTTGATTGCCGGCTGGTCCGGTCGTTCAGCTACTGGCAGCCCCAGGGCGTAGAATCCGGTACAATGGCAACGCGGCCCGAGGTGCTGGAGAAGGTAATGAATATGTTCCGGCCGATCGCGCGGCGTGCGAAGGAAGCCGGGCTGATCATGTCGTTCGAGAATTGCGGAGTCGCAACGGATGAGATTTTTGCGTTGCTTGATGAGCTCAATGTACCTGGCTGGAATATGGCGTGGGATGTGGATAACACCTGGGGGTGCGCCGAGCGGAAACAGGACGAGGACGCCTTTATCACTCGCATGGTTAAGCGGGCCAACTGCGTTCACGTCAAAGCCTGGGGTGCGATTGCCCTGATGGAGAAAGCTGTGCCGATTCCTTACAAGAAAGTTCTGAAGGCCTGCCATGAGCTTGGCATGAACGGACCGGTCAGTGCGGAAACGCACAATTTCGGCAAGAAGGGGTCAGATGTTGATGTCAGCAGAATGGTGATCGATGCGATCCGGGCTGCGTGGCCGGCAGGGCAAGGAGAAGGGGCTAGGGGATAGGCGTTAGGAGTTAGGGATTAGGGATTGGCCAAGATGATGCGGAGGTGAAACTTTGTAGCCATGGCCGCCAGGCCGTGGATGATTGGTCGAGTGCGTTTGGTTGAGCCGTCCACGGTCTGGCGACCGAGGCTACGTATGCGGAAAACATTGAAATTAAATGGTTGTGATACGAAAGGAGATGGCAAAATGGATGACATACGTTTGGGAATTGTTGGTTACGGCGGTATGGGGGGCAACCATGGAAACTATCTATGGAAGGATCCGGTAAAGGGCGCGCGGCTGGCGGCTGTCTGTGACATTCGTCCGGAACGGCTCGACGTTGCGAAAAAAGCCTACGGCGACGATATGCCGACCTATGCTTCCATCGATGAACTGATCGCGGCCAAGGCCGTGGATGCGGTTTTGATTGCCACTCCGCACTACGCCCATCCGCCATTGGCTATTAAGGCGTTTGAAGCAGGTCTTCATGTGCTGAGTGAAAAGCCCGCCGGTGTTTATGCCAAACAGGTTCGTGAGATGAATGAGGCGGCAGTCAAGAGCGGCAAGGTTTTTGCCATCATGTACAACCAGCGCACCTGGCCGGTAAACCGCAAGATCAAGGAGATGATCGAAAGCGGTGAACTCGGGGAAATCCACCGCAATCTGTATATCGTTACCGACTGGTATCGCACGCAGTCCTATTACGATGGAGGCGGCTGGCGGGCAACCTGGGAAGGAGAAGGCGGTGGTGTATTGATCAACCAGTGCCCTCACAATCTGGATCTCTGGCAGAATGTCTGCGGGATGCCTAGCAGCGTTACAACACAGATGAGTTTCGGGAAGTACCATGATATCGAGGTGGAGGACGATGTAACCACAATGGTGAAATATCCCAACGGTGCCACCGGTGTCTTTATCACCACCACCGGCGAGGGGGCCGGCAGAGAGCGCTGGGAGATTGTGGGTGACCGCGGCACGCTGCTCTTTGAACATGGAAAGCTCCTCTTTATCAGGACGCGCCAGTCAGTGCGCGAGCACCTGGCAACCTGTACAAGGGGCATGGAGCCGCCGGAGGCATGGCGTTGCGAAATTCCATTTGGCAAGGGCGGCGGGCACCGGGCTCTTACAGAGAACTTCATTGCCGCTATTCGCGAGGGCGCACCGTTGATTGCCCCTGGCGAAGAGGGAATTAAGGGGCTCCAGATCAGCAATGCCATGCACCTGTCCGCCTGGCTTGGCCAATCGGTCGATGTGCCAGTTGACGAAGACCTGTACTGGAAGAAGCTCCAGGAAAAGATCGCCTCCAGTACCAAAAAGAAGAAAACAAAAGGTGCTGACAAAGCGATGGATTTCGAAGGAACATTCTAAAAAAAGCGAGATCATGAAGACAGTCTCATCCATTAAGGATTATGGGTTGCGGAGCTATGAGCGCACCTCGAAGGACTTGCCCCATGCCGAGAGCGATAAATGGACATTGATATGTCTATTGCCTCACAATTCACAGTTCCAGTTGTGGATAGAGATCGAGAGTGATGCCGGCAGGCAGATCAGCTTCAACTCCACAAACCATCTGGCGGCATGTATGCAGCCTGTTCAGTCCTACACAACCATACAAGGGGTTCAAACCTATGAAACCCCCGGTTGGGTAAGTGGTCAGGGTGCCGTTTATACGATCCCTCCCGGTGTAACGGTCCGGGCCGTCATGTATAGGGAAACCGGCTATGACACAGAGTTTGCCGGGGCGTTCCGGTGCAATGATGATGACTATAACATCCTGTGGAAGAAAGCCACCAGAACCTGCTACCTCTGCATGCGGGATCATTTCATGGACTGTCCGGATCGCGAACGCACGCCCGATTGTCTCGGCGACGTATGCATCCAGATGGAGGAAATATTCTACGCATTCGACACGAAATCACATGCGTTGGCACGGGAAGCGATTCTCAACAAGCCAAAGTACGATTATATCATTGATCAGAACCTTGTGTTTGCCGGTGAGTACGGCACCTGGTTCTATTACCTGAACACGGGGGATATCGAAACGATAAAGACGCAGTATCCCAACCTCAAGGCGTACTTGGCAAAATGGCCATTGGGTGACAATGGGCTCACCCTACATAACACGGACGGTCGGGATTGGTGTGACTGGGGCAGCCCGTCGAAGGACAAGGCAGTGGTCCAATGTTGCCAGTATTATTCAACCTTGAGAGCGTGCCGTAAAATGGCAGTAGTGACGGGGAATACAGATGACCTCGCAGAGTTTGACCGCAAGCTTGGCAGCATAGAGAAAAACTTCGATACGGTCTATTGGACCGGCTGTTACTATAAGTCCGGGAAAGTGGACTACCCTGATGAGCGAGCCAATGCCATGGCGGTTATTACCGGTTTGGCCAGTCAGGATAAATGGGAGTCCATATTCGACGAAGTATTGAGCCAAAAGCTCAACTCCAATTGGGAAGAGGGGCAGACCTATAATGCCAGTTGCTATTTTGAGCGCTGGATCATGGAAGCGCTTTGTAAGATGGGTAAAGAGGAGTTCGCCCTGATTCGCATGTATGAGCGCTATGCGGATCAGATAGAGTCTTCTACGACGACGCTTTGGGAACATTTCGGCCGGTGGTGGCAAACGTCTTTTGATCCAAACTCCACGATGAATCACGGATGGAATTCATCCAACACCATATTGTCACGGTATATTGCAGGCGTTTCCCCTGTTGAAGCGGGATGGGCCGTCTATACGGTTCTCCCAAAAGAGGCGTTCCTGAAATCGATTTCAGTGTATGTGGAAACAGTCAAAGGCGGGGTCTCCGTTGATATTGCCAAGACTGCCAGTGATTACACCCTAGTACTGGATTCCCCACTCGGCACAACGGCTGTCATCGGCATCCCGCTAAAGTCGTTTAGAATCCTCGGTGATGTGCAGATAAACGGAATGACCGTTTGGCGCAACGGGAATCCGTGTGAAGCGGACGGTGTTCGCTGGACAGGGGAAAACGATGGGTATCTTACGTTTTCATTGCCTCCCGGAGAGTGGAAATGTGTCGCTCATGGGATGTTGCATGGTGAAGAGGCAAAGCCTCCACGCGCCGCAACGGTTCCGTCCACGCGGATTGACTCAAAAGGATGGAGAGCGACTGCATCTCATGTCCACCGTGGCCCGACTCTATCCTACAAATTAGGAAAGAAAGATGCCGGCAGCCCGAACGATGCGATCAATGGGGACGTCTGGACAAGCTGGAGTACCGGAGTGCCTCAAGCGCCTGGTCAATGGTTTATGGTGGATCTGGGAAAACCGGAAACCTTCGATACCATCGTTCTTGAGAACTATTGGGCACCGTATGATTATCCCAGAGGGTATGAATTGTTCCTGTCGGATAACGGCAATACGTGGGGAAGTCCCGTTGCCGTGAATAATGGCAGACAGGGGCTAACAAAAATTGAGGTAGGAACCAGAACCTCGCAATTCATGAAACTACAGTTGACGGAGGAGTCGCCGTACTGGTGGTCGATTTTCGATGTTCGCCTGTACAAGACTAACAAAGGCTGATTAATACACTAATATGAGGAAAATATTATGACTGATGATATTATGTTAGACCCCGGCAGGGCTCCTTTCAGTTGCTTCGGTTCATGGATGGTTCTGGGCCATAGGAAGAAGGGAAATCGTCTTATCCTGAGGAATGTGCACAATGACGGTCAAGACCTCTTCCTGTTCTCTCCCATGGCGGGAGGTCAGCCGCTCGACTATACGCTCACGATGACAGCTACGGTCCTGAAGTTGGAAATCGGGCAGGGCAGCGTTGAATTCTGCTTTGAGTCAGCCGACACGATGCGCGTCAAGGGAACGGGCGTGGCGCTCGATCTGACCTGCTCGATTCCGGCGGTTGCCTATTCCGAATCAGCCAACGTAGCCACGTTCAATTTCCGGAAAGCCCTGCGTCGTTATCAGATTGAGACACTGGCCGGTAGGAGTACCCTGCGCGGACGCTACCGTCGCGGCAATCAGGAGACACCGGGCCTGCTTGTCGAGCCGGGTGAAGACGGCGGCTGGGAGATTGCCCTGGACGAATACTGGAGCACCTGGAAGCGACCGGCCCGCAAGACATTCGCCCAGTGCCAGGAGGATACGGCCGCCGAATTCGAGAGCTTTGTGGACTCGATGCCCCAGGCTCCTGCTCACCTGAGGAAGGCCCACCGTCTGGCTTCTGCTGTCAACTGGGCCACAACGGTGGCACCGAGCGGGCTGATCAAGCGCCATGCGCTCCTGATGTCCAAGAAGCATATGAGTTCTCTCTGGAGCTGGGACCAGTGCTTCAATGCCATGGCCCTGGCCGGCGGGCAGGATGCCCTGGCCATGGACCAGATGCTTGTTCTCGTTGATCATCAGGACAAATTCGGCAGCTACCCCGACGCGATCAACGATATCAGCATTCATTACAATTTCTCCAAGCCGCCTGTCCATGGCTGGGCCTTTGGGTCGATGCTCGAGACGATGCAGAAGCAGCCCGATCCCGAGACCCTGTGGATCATGTACGACTCGTTGTCGCGGCAGGCCGATTGGTGGATGACCTATCGCCGGAAGGAGGGAAGTGAACTCCCGTACTACCTGCACGGAAACGACAGCGGCTGGGACAATAGCACGATGTTCGACCAGGGGGTGCCGCTGGAAGCCCCTGACCTGGCCTCGCTGCTGGTCGTGCAGATGGATGTGCTTGCCGGCTTGTGCCTCAAGGTCGGCAGGCAGGAGGATCAACCCAAGTGGCAGAAACGGGCCGATAGGCTCTTCAACGCCCTGATGCAGGAACTCTGGCAGGGCGACCATTTTGCTGCGCGGCTGGCGAACGATCACTCCCTGGTCCCGAACCAAAGCCTGATTCCCTGGCTGGCGGCCATCCTGGGTGAGCGCCTGCCCGGCGATGTCCGTGCCTGCCTGAAGCAAGGAATTGAACGCCACTTGACCGAATGGGGACTGGCCACCGAACTCCCGGAGAGTCCGAAGTACGAGAGCGACGGCTACTGGCGTGGCCCCGTCTGGGGCCCTTCGACCTATATCGCGGTCTGCGGGATGGAGCGCTGCGGCTATACCGACTTTGCCAGGGAGATTGCCAAACGCTTCTGCGCCCTGTGCGATTACAGCGGGTTCGCGGAAAACTTCGATGCCCTGACCGGTGCACCGCTCCGCGATCCGTCATATACGTGGACGGCGAGCGTCTTCCTGCTGATGCTGAAGCGACTCTGAAACCAAAACCGGGGCAAAGTAGAATGGATTTTCCAGGAAATTTTCCATTCGCGCCTTGACCAAAATTGTGCGGCGCTTGAAAAACCCTTTGTCAATGAACGGCTCGGCACAGCCTCGCCCCCCAGATTCGGGAATAATGGTGTGGTTTCTGATGGGGGGCGAACCTGTGGTGAGCCGCAGGGATGTTTTGCAAGTGGCTCATTCAAATGGAATAGTCCCTGATTTTGAAGGCAAGGGCCATTTTTTGGCTGTCAATTGTAATGAAGAATGCATGATTATGAAATTGTGGGTCATGTGTGCATCTGCCTATGATTCTAACATCCCGAT
The DNA here is from genome assembly GCA_964652765.1 of uncultured Victivallales bacterium. GTDB lineage: Bacteria > Verrucomicrobiota > Kiritimatiellia > UBA8416 > UBA8416 > UBA8416. Next base: position 6,846 of record CAZZBA010000122.1, read on the forward strand.
GGATTAGGGACATTGAAATGGAAGCGAGCAGAAGAACGACAGGGCGGAACGTCCTGGCTCTAAAAGATGGAGGACAGCATGAAGACACGACCAATTGGCCTGGTACTGTTGATGGCGGTGCTGGCTGGCAGCGTATCCGGTTTGGAGCTGAACCGGATGTTCAGCGACAACATGGTCCTGCAGCGGGATAAACCGCTGGTGATCCGTGGTACGGCGGAGAAGGGGGCGGAGGTCACGGTCGAATTCGCAGGTCAGAAGAAATCAGCGAAAGCGGATGGGAATGGGGCCTGGAGCGTGACGCTCGACCCCGTGGCCGCTTCGGCCAAACCGGCCAAGCTGACGGCCATTTCTTCAATCGGAAATCAGAAATCGGAAATCGGAAATATTCTTGTCGGCGATGTCCTCCTGCATGCCCGGCAGACCAACATCGACATATCCCTGGGGCGCGGCGAGGCCGGCAGGAAGGCTGCCGCTGAGACTAAGCCGAATCCGATGTTCAGGGTCATCTCATTAAAGATGATCCCGTCTGTGGAGCCACTAAGTGATCTTGCGGCTGGTGCGGCTGGAGGCTGGGCTGTAGTCGACAGGGATACCGCCCTGAAGATGACGGCTTCCGCCTACTATCTGGGCCGCGATCTGGCCGCGAGCGCTCAAATCCCCATCGGGATCATCGACCTTAATATGGGACCCGCCTTTGCCAACAGTTGGCTTAGTCGCGAGGCGCTGCTGGAAACCGACGCTCTTTATGGGAAAACCGGTGTGCCGGGGAAGGTGGCCGAGTTCGACGCTCTGCTCAAGGCGGAACGCGAGGGTGTGCCCTTGCGCAGCGGGCAGCCAGTTCCGGTAAACACAATTCACCATCCGCTGTTTACGGCGGGGGGCTATAATGGAACGCTTCGCCCGTTGGCGGGGCTTGCGCTGAAGGCTGTGCTGATTCAGCTTGGTAATGACTATCCCTACATGCGTTATCAGGAGATTCTGGATAGCGATAACCCCTCTGATCCCGGCGTGCTGGATGTGGCGTATCGGCACGTCTATCTCCTGCGGAAGGAGGGCTTTCGCATGGAGTCAGTGACGGTTCCTCGCATCCCCCGCGAATGGCGCAAGGCACTCGGGGACGAGGCCTTGCCATTCGGCCTCATGGTTCCGCCCGGTTCCGATCTCAACACCCTCGGCCAGCACCATCGCGAGATGCGTGAGCTACAGCGTCTGACGGCGGCGGAGAATCCGGGCGTCGGCATTATCCTGCCGGGCACGACGCATATTCCGTTCAGTGCGCAGCCTGCGGACGAGGGGCTGCTGGCAGCACGCTGCCTCGCCTGGCTCGAAGGTGCTGTTTACAAGAAGCCGGACGCTCCGGCAACCGGTCCGCTGTTCGACCGCATCGAAGCCCGTTACAATGAGGCAACCATATACTTCAAAGATGGGACGGCCAGAGGGTTGAAAGCCGGGGGAAGTGCTTTGGCCTTCTTCGAAGTCGCCAACGTGGAAGGCGACTATTACCCGGCCATAGCTAAGATCGATGGCGAATCGATCAATATTGAGAGCGATAACGTGGACCGGATCGTGCGCATCCGCTATAACTGGAACCAGAAGCCTAACCAGGAACTAGTCAATGCGGCCGGCCTGCCGGCTATTCCCTTCCGAACCGAACGGGCTGAGTATGACTGGTTTGTCCGGAATGAAGAGAATGATTGGGCCGAAGAATACTTCAAGCCTGCGAACGAGTGGGGAAAGAACGATGTCACCCTGATCAATGTGGCTCTACAGCGCGCGGGCTTTGGCAATTTCTCGGGTTGGGTTGGCCCTGCCGGGTTCAAAGCGGGTCCGTTCGGACCGAACATGGGTGTCGGGGAAATAAAGAAGGGATCTCCGGCTGACGGCAAACTGCTTGCTGGCGACATCATCTTCAGCGCCAACGGCAAGATGCTTGGCAAAGAATCCTGGCTGGTTATGGCAGATGCCATCACGGAAAGCGAAACCAGACAGGGGCAGGGCAGGCTGGTTCTCGGTGTCCGTCGCGGGTCTGAGAATATTGACGTCGAATTAAGCCTTCCGGTAATGGGCACGTACAGTTCGACGGCACCCTACGACTGCCCGAAGACCGAAAAGATCGTGGACAACCTGGCGAAGTGGGTCACATCCGGTAAGTCAGCGGAATCGCGCAGACCCGACTTCCTGGGAACCGATACGCTGTTCCTGCTGGCGACAGGCGATCCCGAGTACCTCGGTTTAGTGCGCCGCGTGATGTATGAGAAGATGGCGAACACGAAGATCCCCGATAAAATCGAGCCCGCCAGAGGGGGTAAAGGCAACTGGTTCGACGCCTGGGATGCGATGGTGATGGGTGAATACTACATGGCCACGGGTGATAGAAACGTTCTTCCCTACCTCAAGTTCTACTGTGATCGACTGGCGGTCACACAACATCCAAAAGGGGCCTGGCGTCACGGTTATGACGGGGGTGAAGGAGGGTATGGTTTGATGCCTGCGGTTGGCTTGGCCGCCGCGATCGGCTATCACCTGGCGAACGATGCCGGGCTGGACATCAGCCAGGAGGCTTACAGTAAAGTCATTAAGTACCACCACGATGGCTCCAGTGAGATGGGACGGATCGTTTATGGTGTTGGCGCGGGTTCCATTCCTGGACCGCGTGAATTCGAGCCGGAAGCATTGCAGAACGGCACTATGCATACAGGGAACGGTGCATTGGCAGCAGCGGCGGTTCTTTACCATATGGAGGGGTATAACAAGACGGCACATCTCTGTTCACAGATCAGTGCGCATGCCTGGAACAACACGTTCGAGGGCCACGGCGGAAACTTCTTCAACAATTTCTGGACCCCGCTCGGCGCCAAAGTGCAGGGCAAGAAAACGTTTATCAACTTCTGGAAAAACTACCGCTGGTACCGTGAATTGGGGCGTAATTTTGATGGTTCATTCAATTTCGATGCGTTTAAAGACCAGGCTGGATTCGGCATCCCGCTCGTGGTTCCGCGCGAGCGGCTCCAGATTGTGGGGGCACCGCCGTCGCCATTCGCGACGAACGCTCCTGCGATGCTTAAGCCAGCCCTGGATGCGTACTGGAAGAAGGACTATGCCGGCTGCGAGAAACTCGTCAATGAGCTGATAGCAGGCGGAACTGTCAGCCTGAATGACATGCCCACCGCGACGTACCTTGCTCGCGCCGCGAAGGAAATGCAGCAGAGTATAGAGGCGGACCTGGCGCGCATGCAGAAACTTGTGGACGCCGGAGAACTTTGGCAAGCCAGGAGCTTCCTCGCGGGATTGCAGGGCGTTCTTCCCGTTGGCGATGAACGGGTTACGGCGCTCGAGGCCAAGCTGGCCGATGTGAAGGCACCTCCGATGGCGAAGGCCGCGACGACAGATCCGGCGGAGAAGCCCCGCCTATGGGAATGCCTGGTCATGGACAATCAGGTTAAGGATCCGAAGAAGATACAGATGGGGGTCAATAAAGTCCCAATACTCACATCGAAACTCGAAAAGGCAAGCATCTGGAAGCTCAAAGTAGTCGAAGATATGAACCAGGCTCCGGCGGACTGGTTTAAGGCGAAATTCGATGACTCGAAATGGCTGGAAACAACCTTGCCGACATCGTGGCGCATGTATCACACGGCTCTTTTGCGCACGCGCTTTCAGGTCGACGACAAGGATCGGTTCGATGGCCTTCGTCTCCGTTCCTGGATCATGCGGCAGCAGAATGTGCAGATCTATCTGAACGGTGAATTGATTGCCAAGGTCAACGGTGCGGTAGATGCAGGCGATATTGAGCAGGAGTTCAAGACGGCGGCACTGAAGCACCTGAAGAACGGCGAGAATACGCTCGCGATCACGACACGCCATAACTGGCGCTGGGGCGCGGGAGGCCTGGTTGTCTACAACGGCGGCTTCGACTTCAACCTCGACGCCAGGCTGAAGGAAGTGGGGAATGGGGAATGACCGGAAAAGGGAAATCGGTTGACG
>CAZZBA010000123.1:0-10805 GCA_964652765.1 uncultured Victivallales bacterium
CGCCGGCCCCTTCGCCGTCGCCATCGAGGGACCGCTCTGCTTCATGTTCGAGGGTGCCGGTGCGCACGAGACCGTCCTGCGCAACGGGCAGCCCCTGGTCAGCGCCGAGGCCCGGACCGCCCTGCTCAGCGGCAAGAAACTCAAACGGGCCAAGGTCATGTTCGCCCGTGACGATACCGCCTGGAAATTCACGCTGGATGCCGATTCCTTCACCTTCCGCTCGACGCAGCTTCCGCAAGGCGAGGAACTCGATGCCACCAGCCGTTTCCAGGACCGCATGCTGGCACTCGACACCCTGCGCGAGGTGGTCACGGGATTCTACACCCGTTTCCTGGAAGAACGACTGAACCAGGCGGAGTGGAAAGCCATCCGTGAAGACATTCGAAAATGGGTCGGCAACCGCCGCAGCAAGGCATAAGGGAGGTCATATGCAGCTTAACTGGGGTATCCTGAGCACCGGAGCTATCGCCCGCACGTTCGCCCACGGGTTGACACAATCACGCACGGGGCGTCTCGTCGCGGTCGGCAGCCGCTCCCGCGAGGCGGCCGCGGCATTCGGTGGCCAGTTCGGCTTGCCAGCCGACAAACAGCACGCCGACTACGACGCCCTACTTATGGATCCGCAGGTTGAAGCGGTCTATATCGCCCCGCCCCACCCCTTCCATGCGGAATGGGCAGTGAAAGCGGCCAAGGCTGGCAAGCACGTCTTGTGCGAGAAACCGTTCGCCATGAATCTCGCGCAGGCGCAAGCCATGTTCGAGGCGGCCCGCCAGAACCGCATCTTCATGATGGAGGCATTCATGTACCGCTGCCATCCGCAGATCCGGCTGCTGCTCGACCTGATCAGCAAAGGGGTGATCGGCGAGGTCAAGTGCATCCAGGCCGCCTTCGCCTTCCGCGGCGGCGACAATCCGGACTCGCGCATCCTGGACCGCGAGCTTGGCGGCGGCGGGGTCCTCGATGTCGGCTGCTATCCGGTCTCGTTTGCCCGGCTGATCGCGGGTGCCGCCACCGGCACCCCTTTCCAGGATCCGCTCCTCGTCCAGGGCACCGGACATATCGGCAGCACCGGCGTCGACGAGTACGCCGCCGCCATGCTCACCTTCCCCGGCGATATTATCGCGCAAGTGGCAACGGGTGTTCGCCTCGCCATGGATAACTCCGCCCGCATCTACGGGACACTGGGGCGCATCGTCGTCGAGAATCCGTGGGCGGCCTCGCGTGATAAACCAGCCATCACGCGCATCACGGTCCACGCGCACGAGACGCAGACCCACACCATCGAGGCCGACTGCACCTGTTTTGCCGCCGAGGCCGATATCGTGGGAGAGGCTGTCGCCAAAGGCCAGACCGAGGCATCCCCCCCGGCCATGACCTGGGACGACACGCTCGGCAACATGCGCACGCTCGATGCCTGGCGGGCGGCAATCAACCTCACCTACGAAGCGGATGGCAAGGGGTCGTAATGACTGCAGAGGCACACAAAGTCAACTACGCGGTGGCCGAGCGCGACTTGAAGTACTATATCTTTGACTGGGACAATAATATCCTGCATATGCCCACCAGTATCCATCTGGAGCGCCGGACCGCCAACGGGGAATGGGTCCCGCATTCGGTCTCCACGGCGGCATTCAGCGTCATCCGCCGCGACACGGCCAACTACCGCCCGCCGGACGGATCCTGGGAAAACGCGTTTCGTGAATTCCGGGACCTGGACGTGGACAACGAGAATATTTTCCTGCGCGACACCCGGACCGCTATCGACCGGGTCGTTTCGGGCGTGGAAAAGGCCGCCCCGAGTTTCGAGAAATTCCGCACTACCCTGATCGAGGGTCGGCTGTTTGCAATTGTCACCGCCCGCGGTCATGGTCCCGACGTCATCCGCACGGGGGTGGAATACTTCATCAGCACCGTGCTGACCGGCGAGGAACGCAAGAACATGCTGGGCAACCTGCGCGGCTATATCGCCTGCTTCGACCCCCAGCAGCCGATGACAAATGACCAGGATGTGCTCCGGTACTACCTCGACAACAACAAGTACCACGGGGTGATGTCGCCGGAATTCCGCCAGAAGATGGGTCAGCTACCTGCGGCGTCACCCAACACGGAAACAGGCAAGCAGTTCGCGATCAAGGATTTCGTCGAGCACGTCATCCGCATCGCTGGCGAACGCGGCCTTGACAAGCCCATCAGCGTTGGCTTCTCGGACGATGACGAAGGCAATGTGATCGCCGTCGAGAACTACGTCCGAACCGCCCTTGCCAAGGAATTCCCGGCTATCAAATTCGTTGTCTACTATACATCCGATCCGGAAACACCATCCGGCCGCAAAGTCGTTGTGCGCGGACAGCTCAGCCTCGATCTATCCTGAAACTAGGCGTTGTGCATGCCCTTGAGGTTGAACACGGCGCACCATACCACGGAGAGCGGCCGCCCGTTGACATCCGGCTCGAGCCGTTGCGGTTCGATCCGGTGCGGAACGATATCGAATACCTGCATGTTCATCATGAACATCTCGGTTTGCCTAGGCACCGCCAGGACCGTGAACTTGCATCCGTATTTCGATATGTTCACCACACACCCCCCTTCGACACCTTTATTGTAGCAGAACAAACGCACACCATCAACTAGCAACATTGATTTTTCGCGGAGTTTGATTGTTCCTTACAAACAGAAACCCACCCCGCCCTCCGGGCACCCCAGAGGCGATTGCAGAGGCGATTACGCTTGACGAGGCGGGGACACCGGTTTATAAACAAAATCGTTGTTTGCCCTGCATTTGCAGGGGTTATGTTTGATTCGCAAAACAATCAGGGGGAATAGTTATGGCATATGTTATTTCGGATGCTTGCACGAAGTGCGGAAGCTGCGCGCCGGTGTGCCCGGTCGAGGCCATCAGCGAGGGCGATGCCCAGTATGTGATCGATGCGGACACCTGTGTGGACTGCGGCGCCTGCGCCGACGAATGCCCGGTGGAAGCGATCAGCGCGGAGTAACCGTTCGCTGATCGGTGCTGGAAAGCCGCACGGCGGATGTCGTGCGGCTTTTCTATTTAAATGCAAAAAACACAATATCACCATCTTTTCGGGCCGGTGCATTCGCGGCGGCTGGGGCTGTCGCTCGGGATCGACCTGCTCGACCGGCGACGCTGCAGTTTCGACTGCGTCTTCTGCGAGGTCGGCGCGACGGAATTGCTCACGCTGGAACGTCGCGAGTACGTGCCGACAGCAGCAGTGATAGAGGAATTCAAGGAGTGGCTCGCCACCGGTGGCACGGCAGACGTGGTCACGCTGTCAGGTTCGGGCGAGCCGACCTTGCACAGCGGTTTCGGTGACGTTATCGATGCCGTGCATGCCGCCTGCCACCTGCCGGTCGCGCTGCTGACCAACAGTACCCTGCTCTGGAATACGGAGGTACGCGCAGCAGCGGCGCGCGCGGACATCGTCAAGGTCTCGCTAAGCGCGTGGGATGACGCATCGCTGGCAGCACTGAACCATCCGGCGGCGGGACTGACCTTCGCGCGCCTGATCGAGGGACTGCATGCATTCCGGGCCGTTTACACCGGTTCGCTATGGGTGGAAACGCTGCTGGTGCGCGGCGTGAATGACAAACCCGAGCAGGTGTCGCGCATCGCGACCCTTGTTGCCGGCCTGCACCCGGACAAGGTCCAGCTCAACACGGTCATTCGCCCTCCGGCGGTCGAGAACACGGCGGCGGTTGAGCACGACGGGCTTCAACGCCTTGCCGGATTATTCGAGCCGGCGGCCGAGGTCATCGCACCGCACAAAAGCGATTCCGAAGGTCAGCGCCATCAGACGGCACACGTGGAGGAACTGGCTCGACTCGCAAGCCGGCATGCCATGGAACGGCGGGAAAGTGGCCCGGTTTTATCATTGCCTGTGCCTCGGATTCGCGATAAACAAGCGGGGGTTGATTCGGATACTTGCAGGGAGGATGGGCGATGCGCGTACTGATTATAGGAGCCGGGAATGCGGGGCGATGCCTGGCCTCGCGGCTTTGCGAGGAACACCACGACGTGGTGCTGGTTGATCATGATGCGCGGCGCCTGGAGGATGCCGGGGCCGAACTGGACATCATGACCGTTTGCGGCAATGGAGCCAGTCCCTGCGTACTGGCGGAGGCACAGGTCGGGAAGGCATCACTCTTCGCGGCTGTCACCGATAATGACGAGGTCAATATCCTCTCCGCGTTGTTTGCCCGCGCCTCAGGCGTTGAGCATACGGCGGTACGCGTGTCGAACGCGGAATACCTGACTCCGGATTGCATTGCGAACCTGGGCGCTTTCGGTATTGAACTGGTGGTGGACGAGCATGAGGAATGCGCACAGGAAATGCAGCGTATCCTCAGCATGCCAGGCAGCCGCGAAGTCGTGGAGATGGTGCGCGGCCGGATCTTCTGCGTGGGCATGAAACTGCCGGCCGGCAGCATGCTGCTTGGTGCGCCGCTACAGTCGTTCGCGGGCAAGGGACTGCTGAACAAGGTACGCCTGATCGCGGTCATGCGCCATGGGGAATTGATCATGCCCCACGGTGAACTTGAGCTTGCCGAGAAGGATGTCGTCTATTGCGTCGGTACTCCGCCGGATGTGCGGGCGTTCCTGGATGCCGTCTACCCCTCGCAGCCGAATATACAGAAAGTCGTGATCGCCGGCGGCGGCGATACGGGGCTGCGGCTGGCCCAGCGGCTGGAAAAACTGGACAAGCACGTCGTGCTGATTGAACAGGACGAGGCACGGGCGCACTTCTGCTCGGCGGCATTGAACAAGGCGATGGTGATCGGGGGAAGCGCGCTTGAGAAAGGGATCCTGGACGACATCGGGATCTCCGACCATACCGCGATCGTGGCCGCGACAGGCGACGACGAGAACAATATCATTGCCTGCCTGCTGGCCAAGAAAGTCGGGGCGGTCTTCGCGGTGGCAATTGTATCGAACCCCGCCTACGTACCCATCATCAATGATGACAACCTGCTGGACCGTGCAGTAAGCCCGTATCTGACAACGATCAACGCGATTCTCCGTTTCGTAAGGGGAACCAACGTCCGCGCGGCCAACCTGCTGCATGATGTCCCGGGAGAACTGCAGGAGGTCGAGATCGCCGCGGATGGACGCTGGAACGGATTGGCGATCCGGGATCTGCGACTACCGAGGAGGGCGGTTGTGGCCGCGCTGCAGCGTGGGGATGATGTGCTGGTCGTGACCGGGGAAACGGTGATGCAGGCCGGTGACCGCCTGATCCTGTTCGCGCCAGCGGGCGCTTCGGTCAAGCTACAGGCGGTATTCCAGAAATGAAGTTTAAGCCCGTGTTTCACCTGATTTCGTACCTGATGGTGGTGACCGGACTCGCCATCTGGGTCTGCGCGGGGGTCGCCTTTCATTACCGCGATCCGTTGCCCGCCTTTTATGCCCTGCTTAATGGCGGGGCGTTCGGCGTGTTGTCCGGCCTGTTGCTCGCCTACCTGACACGCGGGCCGATCGAGCTGTCACGCCGAGCTGGGTTCGGCGTGGTCACCTTTGGTTGGCTTGCCGTCGCGCTGGTCGGTTCGATCCCGTATCTGCTTTCGGGCGTGATCACCGACCCGGTCTCGGCCATGTTCGAGACCGTCTCCGGGTTCACCACGACAGGCGCATCGGTGCTGGGCAACCTGGAGGCGGTGCCGAAAGGCATCCTGTTCTGGCGGGCGATGACGCAATGGTTCGGCGGCATGGGCGTGCTGGTCCTGTGCGTTGCCATCCTGCCCTTCCTGGGGGTGGGCGGCATGCAGCTCTACCGGGCCGAGATGCCGGGACCGTCGAAGGATCGCCTGACACCGCGTATCGCGACAACGGCAAAGCTGCTGTGGGGACTGTATGTCCTGATGAGCCTTGCGCAAACACTGTTGCTGATGGCGGGAGGCATGAACTGGTTCGATGCCTGCTGCCACACCTTTGCCACCATGTCGACCGGCGGCTTCTCTACCAGGACAACCAGTGTAGCTGCATTTGACAGCCTCTATATCGATGTCGTGATCACGGCCTTCATGTTCCTGGCAGGCGTTAACTTCGCCTTGCATTTCAGGGCACTGCGAGGGGCCCCGTGGGTTTTCCACAGGGATCCGGAATTCCGCGTCTATCTCCTGGTCTGGCTGGTCAGTTGCCTTTTCATCAGCGGTAATCTCTGTATGTGCGGCACCGAACCAGCAGGGGGAGCTCTGCGTCATGGGTTCTTCCAGGGAACCTCGGTCCTGACAACAACGGGCTTCGCCACGCGCGATTTCAACCTCTGGCCGCAGGCATCCCGCCTGCTGCTGGTCCTGTTGATGTTCATCGGCGGTTGTGGCGGTTCAACTGCAGGCGGCATCAAGGCGGCACGTTTCTTTGTCGTGATCAAGCATATCGGCAGGGAAATGGGGCGGGTCATACGCCCTCAAGCCGTCGCCCGGATCAAACTGGGCCGCCAGGCACTGGACGAGGGGGTTGTCGCCAATATCCTGACCTTTGTCATGATTTTCTTCGCCGTGTTTGCCATCATGTCGTTTGTCATGACTTTCTTCACACCGGACCTGGAAACGGCAACCTCCGCCGTGGTGGCATCATTGGGCAATATCGGACCGGGCCTTGGCGCTGTCGGCGCGGCCGAGACTTACGCCTTCATCGCGGCACCGGGCAAGCTGGTGCTGATCGTGTGCATGCTGCTCGGACGGCTGGAACTATACACCGTTCTGGTGATGTTCATGCCCTCGTTCTGGCGCAAGTAGAAAGCCATCACCGGCTTGCGCCGGTGGTGGCTTTCATTATCAGGCGCCTTGGATGTCCGCCTTCTCGCGCAGCTCGGCCACATGGGCGGTGATGCAGCGGCCACGCTGGTCGTGGCGCAACAGGTCGCGGATCTTTGATTCGGACTCCTCGTAGGAAGCCTCGCCGCCCTCGTCCTCGCCGGTCTTGAAGATGATATGGAATCCGAACTGGGTCTCGATGATATCACTCAGTTCGCCGACATTCATCGAGAACACGGCCTCATCGAACTCGGGCACCATCATGCCGCGACCGAACCAGCCGAGGCTGCCGCCGTTCTGCTTGCCGCTGGGGCATTCCGAATGGGCGGCGGCCATGTCATCGAAGGATGCCCCCGACTCGATCTCGCTACGAATGCTCTCGATACGGGATTCCGCAGTGGCGCGATCGGCATCGGCACCGGTTGCCGGACTGATCAGGATATGCTGCGCGGATGCCCGTTCGGGCTGCACATAGCTATCGCGGTTGGCCTCGAAATGCGTGCGCATCTCGGCCTCGGTGGGATCATTCAGGCCTTCGCAGAGTTTCTCGATCAGCAGGTCGACCTTGCAGCCCTGCTCGATGTTCTGGCGAAGGGCTTTCTCGCTGAACCCGTTCTCCTTGAGCCGCATCTCGAACATTTCGCGCCCGCCGACCTGCTCGATCATGCTGTTGATACGGGTATCGACGCGGGCAACCGGCACCTGGATATCGAGGCGCACGGCCTCGTCGATCAACAGCTTGGCACCAATGGCCTGCTCAACGGCCTTGGCCCGCAGATTGGCCGTTTCAGTCTTGAGCTGCTCCGCCGGCATGTGCTGCGAGTAGAACTGGAGCAGTCGCCGGTATTCGAATTCAATTGCCTCCTCAGGAAGCGGCTGGCCGTTGATCGTAATCATGATAATCCCTTTCTTCAGAATTTCGTAAAAGCGAGGCGCGAGTATCGCCTACTGCAAAACCAATCGCAAGAGAAAAGCAGTCAATCGCACAGCGCGCGCAGCGCGGCGGTCGGTCGCAGGATCCTGCCCTCCGGGCTCATGCAGACGTGATGCGTGTAGCCAGTGGTAAGCAGCGTGTCGTCGCGGAAAACCTCATAATTGATACGCAGACGCGGCCCCTTGAACGGCAGACAGGTACTCAGGATCGTGAGCTGGTCGTCGTAGCGCGCGAACTGGTGGTAATCGCAATGCGCCTCCACCACCGGCAGCATGACCCCGTTCGCCTCCATCTCGACGTAGGAGAGTCCCGCCTCGCGTAGCAGGGCGGAACGCGCCATCTCGAAATACATCAGGAAGTTGGCGTAGTAGACCACCTTCATCTGGTCAACATGCGCATAGGGCACATAAAACGAGAACCGGTAGACTTTCGCCATGCTAGCGCGCCTCCCGGTCAAGCGCGGCGCGGATCTCGCTCACCAGCGCACCTAGCCTGCCTTCCCTGGCGGCGGCGATCAACGAACTACCCGCTACCACGGCATCGGCATCGCGAGCCACCGCGGCAGCCTGCTGGCCGCTGCTGATACCGAAGCCGGCCGCCACCGGGAGCGCGGTCACCTCGCGCAGGGCTGCGATCCGCCGGGCCAGGCCGTCCGCCAACCCCACACGGGCTCCGGTCACCCCCGTGACCATGATGTAGTATACAAAACCCCGAGCCCCGGCCAGGATCTTGCACAGTCGCGCGGGCGGAGTTGTCGGTGCCACCAGCGGAATGAATACCATGCCGTTGCGCTCCAGGTGCCCGCGCAACTCGGCGGACTCCTCGAACGGCATATCCACCACCAGCATCCCGTCCGCCCCCGCCGCCGCGGCATCGGCGCACACCGCCTCGAAGCCGTACCGGAAGAACAGGTTCGCATAACCGAACAGCACGATCGGGCAGGTATAGTCGGCACGGATCCGCGCCACCATGGCCAGGGCCTTCTTCAGCGTCATGCCCGCACGCAGGGCCCGCTGCGAGGCGGCCTGGATCGTGGCCCCGTCCGCCGTCGGATCAGAGAACGGGATGCCCAGCTCGAGCACATCAACCCCGGCATCCAGCGCCTCGCGGATGTCGCGCTCCGACTGCGCCTCGTCCGGATCGCCAACCGTCAGGAATCCGACCAGCCCCTTGCGCCCCTGTGCCTTGAGATCGTCAAATGTCTTGTCAATCCGATTCATTGCCCCTTCTCCATGATTTGCAACACAGTGTCCAGATCCTTGTCTCCTCGCCCGGAAAGGTTGACGACGATGGTCTTGCCGGGTCCGTAGACAGTCGCCAGCTTCCTCGCCTCGGCCAGGGCATGCGAGGACTCCAGCGCCGGCAGGATGCCCTCCAGCCGAGTCAGCTCGTGGAACGCCGCCAGCGCCTCGTCATCAGTCACGGAGTGATACTTCACCCGCCCCGACTGCGCCCAGAAGGCATGTTCCGGCCCGACTCCCGGATAATCCAGACCGGCACTTACCGAATGCGCATTCTGTATCTGGCCGGTCTCGTCCTGCAGCACATACGACTTGCTGCCATGCAGGATACCCACCTCACCCGCACCGATACTGGCCGAATGCTTGCCGGTGGCGATCCCGTAGCCCGCCGCCTCCACCCCGATCAGATCCACCCCCGCGTCTTCGATAAACGGATAGAAGATACCGGCCGCATTGCTGCCGCCGCCGACACAGGCCAGCACCGCCGCTGGCAGCCCGCCCGTCTGCTCCAGGGACTGCGCCCGCGTCTCGTCGCCGATCACCCGCTGGAAATCGCGGACCATCATGGGATACGGATGCGGCCCGGCCACCGAACCGATCACATAAAAGGTATCCTCCACCTCGGCCACCCAGGCGCGCAAGGCCTCGCTCATGGCGTCCTTCAGGGTGCGGGTGCCGCTTTTGACGGCAAACACCTCCGCCCCGAGCAGTTCCATGCGTTTCACGTTCGGTGCCTGGCGCCGGATATCCTCCTCGCCCATGTAGACCCGGCAGGACATCCCGTAGAGCGCGGCCACCGTGGCGGTAGCCACGCCGTGCTGACCCGCGCCGGTCTCGGCCATCAACTTCGTCTTGCCCATCCGGCGCGCCAGCATGGCCTGCCCGATCGTGTTGTTGATCTTGTGCGCGCCGGTATGGTTCAGATCCTCGCGCTTCAGGTAGATCCGCGCCCCACCCCAGGCCGCCGTCAAGCGGGCGGCCGGATACAGCGGCGAGGGACGCCCAACGTACAGCCGCAGGGTCTCGTGGTACTCGCGCATGAACGCCGGATCCGCTATCGCCTCGCGATAGGCCTCCTCGATCTCCGTTAAAACCGGCATCAGAGTTTCGGCCACATAGCGTCCACCAAAGATACCGAAATGCCCGTTCTGGTCAGGACTCGCCTGCATGATATCTCCTTTGTCTATAAAAAAGCATCATATACCAGATACGCCGCAAGGAAATTAAAATTTCAAAAAAACTTTCATGCATGCGGACAGGCGCGTATGCTGACAGGCAAATGGGAAAAAGAAAAATCGGATTGGCACTCGGCAGCGGCGGAGCCCGCGGCTGGGCGCATATCGGTGTCATCAACGCCATTCGCGAGGCCGGACTGGAAGTCTATGCCGTGGCCGGCACCAGCATGGGTTCGCTAGTCGGAGCCGCCTTCGCCTCCGGCAAGCTGGATAGCCTGCACCGGGTGGCATTGAATCTCGACTGGCGCCAGGTGATGGCGATGATGGTGGAGTTCTCCCTGCCCCGCTCGGGACTGATCGACGGTGCACGGATCGTTGATTTCGTCCGGAAACATGTTTTGCCGACCAATATAGAGAACCTGCCCATGCCATTCGCCGCTGTGGCAACGGATATCGAGACTGGCGAGGAAGTGGTTGTGCGAACCGGCAGCGTCACCGACGCCGTCCGCGCCAGCATCGCCATTCCCGGCCTTTTCACGCCGCTGATCACCGACAAGCATGTGCTCGTCGATGGATATTGCATGAATTTTTTCATTGGATGCAGATGAAAAAGAAATTTATATTTCTTAAAAATTTTAAAGAACTTGACAAAATATGTAAAAAGCTTTATGATATAATAAA
>CAZZBA010000124.1:0-10735 GCA_964652765.1 uncultured Victivallales bacterium
GGGCGCTGACCATGGAAGAGCGCATGACGATCTGCAACATGAGCATCGAGGGCGGTGCCCGTGCCGGCATGATGGCACCCGACGACACGACGTTCCAGTACATCGCGGCGGCGGATCGCCCGTTCGCCCCAAAGGGGGCCGCCTTCGAGGCCGCCGTGGCGCGCTGGCGGCGGCTGCCGAGCGATCCGGACGCCGTGTTCGACCGCACGCTCGTGATCGCGGCCGACAAGATCGTCCCGCAGGTGACCTGGGGCACGAGCCCCGGCATGGTGACCGACGTGACCGGTTGCGTGCCCGGGCCGGAGGACCTGCCCGACTTCAATCGCAAGGACGTCGAGAACGCGCTGGCCTACATGGGGCTGACCCCCCGGACGCCGATGACGTCGATCACGCTGGACACGGTATTCCTGGGAAGCTGCACCAACGCGCGCATCGAGGATCTGCGGCGCGCGGCGGCGGTGATCAAGGGCCGCAAGGTGGCCAGGACGGTACGCATGATGGTCGTTCCCGGGTCCGAGCCCGTGCGGCGGCAGGCCGAGGCCGAGGGGCTCGACCGGGTATTCAAGGACGCCGGTGCGGAGTGGCGGTTTGCCGGCTGCAGCATGTGCCTGGCGATGAACCCCGATCAGTTGCGCCCGCAGGAGCGCTGCGCCTCGACCTCGAACCGCAACTTCGAGGGGCGGCAGGGCAAGGGGGGGCGGACGCATCTGGTCAGCCCCGAAATGGCGGCCGCGGCCGCCGTCGCCGGGCATTTCGTGGACTTCAGGACATTTCGATAAGAGGGGAGTTGCCGTGGACAAGTTTACAACGCATCAGGGGTTGGTGGTGACGCTGGACCGGGCGAATATCGACACGGACCAGATCATCCCGAAACAGTACCTCAAATCCATCCGCCGGACCGGTTTCGAGGAGGGTCTTTTCAGCGACTGGCGGCGGTTGCCGGACGGCAGCCCGGATCCGGCCTTCGAGCTGAACCAGGAGCGCTTCCGCGGGGCGAGCATCCTGGTCACGCGCAACAATTTCGGCTGCGGGTCGAGCCGCGAGCATGCCGTCTGGGCGATCGCGCAGTACGGGATCCGCGTGGTGATTGCGCCCTGGGTGGTGCGGGGCGGCAGCCGGGTGCCGGGTTTTGCCGATATTTTCGCCAACAACGCGGTCAAGAACGGGCTGCTGACCGTGCAGCTTGCCGAATCCGAGATCCAGACGATCTTCGATATGGTGGCGCGGTTCCCGGGCTTGCAGGCCACAGTCGACCTGGCGGAACAGCGGGTCGTGCTGAACATGGACGAGGAGGAATCGTTCCATTTCGAGATCGAGCCGGCAGTAAAGGAGCATCTGTTGCAGGGCCTCGATGACATCGCCATCACCCTGCAGCAAGAGGCGTCGATCACGCGTTACGAGCAGCAGATGAGCCAGGAATTGTAAGTGATTTTGCTTGTAGCCGGGGTCGGTGACCCCGGCGCGAATGGGTTAGAAAAAAGTGAGGCCAAGCCATTTGCCTTCTCGTGGGCACCGGGGTCACCGACCCCGGCTACAGGGGGGTACAGGGGGCGCGGCGTAAGGGATTGCTATCTTTCCCGATCCTACTTATATTAAACCCCAGTTAGAGGTTCGGCTCACCGAGGACGGTTCGCCCTACCTTGTGGATTAAATAGGTCCGCGGCGAGCCGCTGAGAAAGGAATCGATAGTGAGATTAAAGTGGATGGGAATGGTGTTGGCGTCGGTGGGACTGCTGGCGGTGCCGGTGCTGGAGGCGAAGGATAAGGCCGCCAAGGTTGATATCGACAAGGAGGTCGCACGATTGTTGAAGTCGACGGGCGCGGTCACGGTGGCGCGGAAAAACCCTTACGGCGAAGGCATCGACAGCATGCACATCGGTTTCGGGGCGGATGGGAAGCCCGTAGTCGGGGTGGCGGTGCGGAAGACCAAGACCTATTCCGAGGCGATGGCGATCGTGGCGGTTTCGCCTGCCGAGAAGGGCTATGTCATCAAGGCGGCGGAGATCCCTGAAATAGGGACGTTCAGTGAAAAGACCCAACCCAAGGTGCAAGATGCGCTGAAGGACATCGCGAGTCGCTCCTTCGAGGACGGCAAGGCGGCGCGGGGCATGGTGGACGCCGTGTCCGGCGCGACGAGATACTACAAGGCCATCTATATCAGTTATTCACTGATGGCCTCGAAAGTCATCGATGAGCTCTCGACTCCGCCCGACTGGACGCGCGAATCGCTCTAGCACGGAATCGAGGTGACGGTTTGAAGCGTGCGATTCGCTCCAAGGGTGAAAACTCGGTTGCCAAGCCGGAATGGCTGGCCCGGCAGCCTGATCGTGTCTATTTACCGCTGGCAGAGTCCGTCAACCGCTGCAAGCTGTCTCCCTTGGTAAGCAGCGGTGACCGCGTCCATCGCGGTGCGCCGCTGGCGGAGGGACAGGCTTTGGTGATGCATGCCTCCCTTTCCGGTGTGGTCGAATCCGTCGATGAATCGATGATCGTGTTGCGGTACCAGCCTCAAGCCGATCCGATTCCGGTCACGGTTGCCGTGCCCGACCAGGCGCACTTGCCTGATTTCGCACGTGAGGCGGGACTGGTCGGGTTGGGCGGGAGCATGTTCCCGTCGTCGATCAAGTTCAAGGCGGCCAGGCAAATAGAGACTCTTGTTATCAATGCCGTCGAGTGTGAGCCCGGAATCCAGATCGACGAGGCACTGCTGTTGAATGAGGCGGACGACGTGCTGTCCGGTATTGACTGCCTAGCCGGTGCGTTAGGAATCCGGCGAACCGTTATGGCAGTCAAGGGTGTATCGGCGGGGCATTTTGCTTCATTCGCGGCGCATTGCCACGCTGATGTTCTGCGGATGAACAACCGTTATCCGGCCGGGGCGGAGAAGCTGATTGTCGCTCGCTTGGCTGGGCGCATGTCGCCAGCGGGTGTGCTGCCAATGAGCCTTGGAATACTCGTTGTCAGCGTGGCGTCATTGTGGGCGATTGGCAGGCGTCTGCGCTTGGGTGAACCGGTTGTGTGGCGGCCCCTGACGCTGACCGTACCGGGGCACCCCGTGCGCAACCTGATTGTTCCCGTGGGCACACCGATCGGCCATTTGCTGGAGCTGTATGGCATCCCGTTTGATCCGCAAACTCAACTGCTGGTGACCGGCGGGTTGATGATGGGGGCGCAGGCGCAGCCGGAAACCGCGGTCACCAAAGGGACTAACGCGGTGTTCGTGAAACCTCTGGCATCTCGATTGACCAAACCCGAAGATCCTTGCATCCTGTGCGGGGCTTGCTTTGATGCCTGCCCGCTCGGACTGCATCCCAGTGGCATGGCCGAGCGGATCAAGGCTGGACAGTCCTCTGTCTCGCTTTCCGCCCAGTTGCGCGAATGTTTCCTGTGCGGGGCCTGTTCGGCGGTATGTCCGTCGAACATCCCGTTGGCCCAGTACTTTCGCGAGGCCAAGGCGAAAGGAGTCAAATGAATATACCGGCTCCATTCCTTCGGCGCAGGAGCGACTCGCGCGGCATGATGCTGGCCATTCTGGCCTGCCTGGGCGTCACGGCGGCGCATTTCGCATGGCGCTACGATCCTCAATTCCTGCTGAGGTTTGCCGGTTATCTGGCAATCGGGGCGGCGATTGATGTTCTTTACGGGCTGCTGCGGGATGGACGTCCCGGCTGCCCGCGGGCCAGCACGTTGGTGACCGTGGCGCTGCTGGTGCTCAGCGTGCCGGCGCGCATGCCCTGGTGGCAGGTCGGCAGCGGTATCTTCGTGGCCGTTTTCTTTGGCAAGCGGATCGTGGATCCAAAGGCGCTGCGGGTGAACCCGATGCTGCTGGGACGCCTGTTCATGATGATCGTCTTTGCCAACTCGATCCAGATATGGCTGGCACCCGATGCGGAGATCGATGCCCTCAGTTCCGCGACCCCGCTGGGATTGTATGCTGAAGAGGGGGTGACCTGGCCGCCCTTGAAGCTCTGGCTGGGCGAGATCCGTGGCGACTGGGAGGGCACGTATGCCGTGCTGCCGGGATCGCCCGGGGAAGTGCTGCCGCTGCTGGCGCTGCTGTGCGGCCTGGTGCTCTACCTGGCCGGGGTTCTGGACTGGCGTCCGGGCGTCATGTTCGTGCTCGGCTTCGCCGTCGCCTGCCTGTTGCTCGATATGCCGCTGGTGCATCACATGAGCGCGGGGGCGATCCTGTTCACCGCCGTTTACATTGTGAGTGATCCCCGCAGCATGCCCGGCTCGAAGTCCGGGCGGCTGCTGGCCGGTCTGCTGGCGGGCGTGTTGAACGCCGCGATCCGCCAGCATGGCTATTTTCCCGAGGGCGTGGTCCCGGCGGTGCTGGCGGTCAACCTGCTGAGCCCCACGCTCGACCGTCTCGCCTTCGCCGCCCGCGGCTGGTGGTTGCAGTCTCGGCAGAAGCGGGTTACGTAACAATGGCCTTGAGTATCGCGGAAATCATTATCCTGGGCCTGATCGCGGACTGGCTCTGCCGGCGTGTTCGCCTGCCTGGGCTGATCGGCATGCTGCTGGTCGGTGTCCTGCTCGGGCCCTATGCAGCGGGCTGGCTTGATGAGAGCCTGCTGGCGATCGGGCCGGATCTGCGGATGATCGCGCTGATCGTGATCCTGCTGCGTGCCGGATTCGCGATAAGCCGCAAGGTGCTGCACCGCGTGGGGGGGCGGGTGCTGCTGCTGTCGTGTGTGCCGTCGACGATCGAGGCGGCTGCAATCACCCTGGCCGGCCCTTGGTTGCTTGGGCTAAGCATGCTCGAGTCCGCCATTCTCGGCTCGGTGCTGGGGGCGGTCTCCCCTGCCGTGGTGGTTCCCGCCATGCTCCAGTTGAGCAAGGACCGGCGCGGTACAGGCAAGGACATCCCGGCCATGGTCATGGCGGCGGCTTCCGTCGATAACGTTTATGTGATCGTGCTGCATGGCGTCGTGATGGGCTTGTATCTCGGGCGGGAGGCTGGCATCGTGGGCCAGATCGTCGGTATCCCGCTTTCACTGGTCTTCGGGATCGCGATCGGTCTGCTGGCCGGGGTGGGCCTGTATCGGCTGTTTGAGCGTTTCAATCCGCGCGCGACCAAGCGGGCGTTGGTGGTGATCGCCATCTCGATCCTGCTGGTGCGGCTGCAGTATATGCTGGCGGGCGTGTTCCCGTTTGCCGGGCTGGTCGCGGCGATGGCGATCGGCTTCATCATCCTGGAGCGGCGGGAGCCTATGGCGCACGAGCTGTCGGCCAAGCTGGCCAAGACCTGGGTGTTTGCCGAGATCGTCCTGTTCTCCATGGTGGGGGCGCAGGTCGATATCGGTGTCGCCTGGCATGCGGGACTGGCGGGGACGGCGCTGATCGGGCTTGGCCTGCTGGCCCGTAGCCTCGGGGTCCTGCTGTGCCTGGCGGGCAGCCGGCTGGATGCGGGGGAGCGCCTGTTCGTCATTGTGGCGTTCTCGCCGAAGGCGACGGTCCAGGCGGCCATCGGGGCGGCCCCGCTTCTGGCGATGCGGCTGGGTGGCATGGACACGGGCCCTGGCGAATTGATCCTGGCGGTCGCCGTCATGAGCATCATGCTGACGGCTCCTGTCGGTGCCTGGGCGATTACCGCGCTGGCCCCGCGCGTGCTCAAGGTTGAACCGCAGATGGAAGGTACGGAGTTATAGGTAAGCCGGCCATCCGGGTCCCCGGGCGAGAACGAGTGGGTAACTGGAGAGGATGAAGGTGGGAGAGATATGCGTGTACGAGTATGTGTACGAGTAAGGGAATGCCGTTTTGATGGCGTACTCGTACACCTACTCGTACACTCAAATCTCTTTTTCCCGTAAGCGATTAGAACGCAATATGCCGCAAACGGCGAATTGAAGTTATAGGTAAGCCGGCCACCCGGGTCCCCGGGCGAGAACGAGTGGGTAACTGGAGTCGATGAAGCGTGGCGGTTAATCTATGGCAAAAAAAAGCCGCGGCACGAATGCCGCGGCTCTTTTTTGATCGTATCGAATTAGGCAAGAACGGCGTCCTTGGCCGCCTTGGCGATGCGGAACTTGAGCACCTTCTTGGCCTTGATCTTGATCGCTTCGCCAGTCGCCGGGTTACGGCCCGTGCGAGCCTTGCGCTGCACCTTGACCAGCTTGCCGACGCCGGGGATCGTGAAGCCTTCGGTCGTCTTCGCGCCGGTGTAGGTCATGTCGACGATCGATGCCAGTGCGGCGGTCGCCTGCACCTTTGTGATCTGCGCGTCTTCCGCGATCTTCGCGATGATCTGTGACTTGGTCTTCGGGGTTGTTGCCTTCGCCATGTTCGGACTCCTGTTGTTGGTTGTTAAAAACACCATGAAACTGGCACAAATATAGACAGACGCGTTTCGTAACGCAACATATTTCAATTTGTTTTTGAATATTTTTTGCGGCATTTCCACGGCAATTGCCGGCTTGTCATGAGACGACGGACCGTGTAGTCTGGCCATGGTGCGGTTAAAGGGGCGGGCGGGGTCCGGGTCCGGGAAGGCGATTTCAGCGATGAGCAAAGACAAGTCAATAGCCGATGGTGCCGATGGTGTTCCGGCGCGCGAGCATGCGCTGGAGATGGAGAACCAGCGGTTGCGCAAGGACCTGTCGGTGCGGGTCGAGGGGGGGGCTGTGCTACAGGCCAGCCTGCAGATGTACCGGGAGCTGGTGCAGTCCGCGATCGATGGGATCTGTGTCCTGCAGGATCAGGTGCTGACCTATGTGAACCCGCGTTTGTGCGAGATGATGGCGTGCCCGCCGGATGCCCTCGTCGGCACCTCCTTTGCCCAGCACCTGGCACCGGAGGAAGTCGTTCGCACGGTTGGCCTTTACCGGCGGATGACGCAGCGCGAGGCATCTCCGCAGCGGTATGAGACGGTGCTGGTCAACCGTCTGGGGCAGCGATTGGATGTGGGGATCAGTGCCAGCATGATCGATGTGGGTGGCGTTTCCTCCGTGGTGCTGATGGTCCGTGATATTGCCAGCCAGAAGCACGCGCGTCAGATGGCGATCGAGAACGAGCGGCTGGAGGCGGTGCGATCGGTCGCGCGCGGCGTGGGCAACAATTACGCCAATATCCTGAGCGTCATCAGCAGCTACGCGGCCTCGATCGCTGACAGCTTCCTGCCGAACACGCGTCCGCACGAGTCGGCCCGCAAGATCCTGGACGCGGCCCGTCATGCCTCGGAACTGACCAAGCGGTTGCTCGGTGTGGTTCGGGTGAGCGGCACGGAAGCGGGGGGGCGCGTCGAGCCGGTGTCCGTCGCCGCCATCCTGCAGAGGGCGTATGAGCTGATCGCGCCGACCCTGAAGGAAAGCGGGATCTCGTTTGCCTTGCAGGAAGACGAGGCGGACTTGTACGCATCGGTGGATGCCGGGCAGTTGATGGACGTGGTGATGAATGTCTATCTCAATGGCGCGGACGCCATGCCGCAGGGGGGTGCCCTGGTGGCGCGTCTGGCCGTGCATACGCGGCGTCAGCCGGCTGGGGAGCATGACGAGCAATATGTCGAGGTCTCGATCACGGACTCCGGCGTGGGCATGTCCGCCGAGCAGATGTCCAGGGTGTTCGAGCCGTTTTACACGACCAAGAAGGATCGCGAGGCGTTCGGGCTGGGATTGCCGGTGGCGCTAAGCATGGTGAAGGGGTGGGGGGGCTGGATGGAGCTCAGCAGCCAGCCCGGACAGGGAACCTGCGTTCGCATCCTGATGCCTAGAGTGGACAGGCCGGAACCGCATGCCGAGGCGGTGCGCACGAGCCGGACCGTGCTGATCGTGGATGATCATGACGAGCGTCGGCGCATGATGGTGCAGGCGCTGCTGGCGGAGGGGCACGCCGTCATCGACACCGGCAATGGCGAGGAGGCCATCGCCCTCTACCGGGAGCAGGCCGATGTGATCGACCTGGTGGTCCTGGACTGGATCATGCCGGGGGTGGACGGGCGCGAGGTATTGAAGGTCATCCATGACCATGATCCCGACAAACGCGTGCTGATGACCTCCGGCTTCTCGCGTGATTACGTGCGCAGCCAGATTCGCCTGGGCGCCTGGGCCTTCCTGCAGCAACCGTTCTCTGAAGCCCAGTTCAAGGCGGCGGTCCGCAAGGCGCTAGACCTGCCGCCGGCGGTGTGAAAATTGTGAACGTGTGATTCTTTTGAGACGGGCGGGGAACTGTATGGCACCGAAAATCCTAGTGGTCGATGATGCGCCTGAGAATGTTGATGCATTCTGCAGCATCCTGGAAAGCTACCTGAAGGACGTCTGTATTCTCCGGGCTAGCACTGGCCAGGAGTGCGTGGAGAAGGCCAGGGCGGAGCTTCCCGATGTCGTGCTGCTGGATGTCCACATGCCGGGCATGGACGGTTTCGAGGCCTGCCGGATCCTGAAGTCCATGCCCGAGACCCAGAATCTTTCGGTGCTGATGGTGTCGGCGTTGATGACGACCGGCCGGCACCGGGCGGCGGGCATCGACAGCGGGGCCGACGGCTACCTGTGCAAGCCGTTCGACAGTGCCGAGCTCATCGCGCAGGTGAGGTCGCTGGTCCGGCTGAAGCGCTACGAGGACGCGCTCCGGCAGCAGCAGTTCACGCTGGAACGCGAGCTGCAGGACCGCACGGCCAAGCTGCGGATGAGCGAGGCCAACTGGCGGCGTCTTTTCGAGGAGGGGCCCGATCCGATCTTCATCGAGGATCTCAAGGGCAATGTGCTCGAGGTTAATGAGGCGGCCTGCAAGCTGCACGGCATGACGCGCGAGGAACTGCTAACGAAGAACGTGAAGGAACTGGTCCCGCCTGAACAGTGCCAGCATGTCGTCGATCTCTATCCGCAGTGGAACCGGGATTCCTTGAAAAACTTCGAGGGGTTCAGCTACACGAAGGACAGGCGGACGGTGCCGGTGGAGGTACGGGCTAGGCGCTTCGAGTATTTCGGGAAGCCGACCATCCTTTTCCATGTGCGCGACATCACCGAGCGCCTGCGGATGGAACAGGACCTGCGGCAGGCGCAGAAGCTTGAGTCGATCAGCCTGCTGGCGGGCGGGATCGCGCACGATTTCAACAACATCCTGACGGGGGTGATCGGCAATCTCTCGCTGATGAAGCTGGACTTGCCGCCGGAGGCTCCCCTGCACGAGGCACTGTGCGATGCCGAGGAGTCGGCGCTGCGGGCGAAGCTGCTCACGCAACAACTGCTGACCTTCGCTCGCGGGGGGGCTCCGGTCCTGAAAACAGCCTCGGTCCGGCATTTGCTAGAGACGGTTCCGCGCTTTGTCCTGAGCGGGACCGGTACGCGTTGCGTCTCCGCCGTGGACGCGGACCTCGCCCCGGCGGATATGGATGTCTGCCAGATCAGCCAGGTGATCGAGAATCTGGTGATCAATGCCTCGCAGGCGATGCCGGACGGAGGCACCATCCGGTTGACGGCGGCGAATGCGGTCGCGGATGCGGCGTTGAAATCGCGGCACCGGCATCTGGGCGCGCACCGGCTTGTCAGGATCACGGTCGAGGACGAGGGGTGCGGGATCGCCCCCGCGCATATGGCGCGGATATTCGATCCCTATTTCACCACCAAGACGAAGGGAACCGGACTGGGGTTGGCGACCAGCGACGCCATCGTGCGCCAGCACAAGGGTGCCATTGACGTGAAATCCGAGCTGGGCAAGGGATCGGTCTTCACGATCTGGCTGCCGGCGTCGGAGCACGAGGTGGAGGTGGCACCGTCCGTTGTGCATGAGCCGCCCACGCCCGGCAGAGGGCGGATCCTGGTGATGGATGACGAGCCCTCGATCCTCAAGATCCTGGTGGCGGCGCTGACGAAGATCGGCTACCGCGTCACCGCTGTCGGCGACGGGCGGGCGGCGCTGGAGGCGTATCAGAAGGCCATGCGGGAAGGTGCCCGGTTTGATGCGGTCATCTTCGACCTGACCGTTCCCGGCGGCATGGGTGGGGAAGAGGCCGTGAAACTGCTTCGGGCGATCGACCCCGGCGTGAAGGCGATTGTCAGCAGCGGTTATACCGACGGGATGGCGATCAGCATGCCCGAGCGTTGCGGTTTCCAGGCGGCGATCGAGAAGCCTTACAGCATACAGGCCCTGAGCCGTGTGCTGGCCGCGGTGCTGGGCGGGTGAGTACAGCGGATTCCCTTGCAGCGGCCTTGACCTGTGCGCAGGCCCCGTCTATATTGCATCGCAAATGACAATCAATGAATTCATAGCCAAATGGCGCAAGGTTGAACTGAAGGAGCGTTCCGCCGCGCAAACGCATTTCATTGACCTTTGCCGGGTCTTTGATCATCCCGACCCCGTCTCCGCCGATCCCACCGGCGAAACGTTCTGTTTCGAGAAGGGCGCGGCAAAGGCCGGGGGCGCGGGCGTCACGCCCGCACAAGGCTTCGCCGACGTGTGGAAGCGCGGCTTCTTCGGCATCGAGTACAAGGGCAGGCATAAAGACCTTGCCGCCGCCTATGACCAGCTCCTGCGCTATCGCAACGCCCTCGAGAACCCACCCCTGCTTATCCTTTGCGACCTTGGCCGGATCGTCATAAACACCAACTTCACCGGCACCGTGTCCGCCGTCCATGAGATTGCCTTGGAAGCGCTCGGGGAGCCCCGCAATATCGAGATCATGCGGGCGGTGTTCCATAACCCGGAGGCGTTGCGTCCGGGCCGGACCAGTACCGCCGTCACGCAGGACGCGGCAAGGCAGATTGCGGATATTGCCGACATCCTGCGCAAGCGGGGGAAT
>CAZZBA010000125.1:0-10619 GCA_964652765.1 uncultured Victivallales bacterium
CACCATTTTCTCAGCGGCAGACCGTGCGATCTTCGCCTTCTGAACCGTCGTCGTGATGCGACGTTCCTTGATCAGATTGCCTACCAGCCCCTCCACAAGCGCCTTGCGATGTGAAGAACTCCGTCCAAGTTTTTTCCTAACTGCGCGATGCCGCATAGCCCGCCCCCAATCCTACAATTATTTTCCAAGTAAATCTGAGTCGATCGCCACACCAAGCCCAAGCCCGAGTTCCTCAAGCTTCGCCTTGATCTCATTCAACGACTTCTTGCCGAAGTTACGGTATTTGAGCATGTCCGCTTCCGTCTTCATGGCCAGTTCGCCAACCGTCGTGATATTCGCGTTGTTCAGGCAGTTCGCCGCACGGACGCTCAACTCGATCTCGTTGACGCTCATCGCCAGCTTGTGCCGCAACTCCTCGCGCTGCGAATTCTCTTCCTTCACGTTTTCCTCGAACTCCACCTCCTGCTTGTCGTAATTGACAAACACATCCAGATGGTGGCTCAGGATCGCCGCCGACAGCTTCAGTGCCTCATCCGGCGAGACCCGTCCGTCGGTCCATACGTCAAGCACGAGCTTGTCATAGTCCGTCCGCTGCCCTACACGCGTATTACCCGTCGTGAAGTTCACGCGCCGCACAGGCGAAAAAGCGGCATCTATCGGAATCCGACCGATCTCCTGCTGCGGGGCCTTGCTCCATTCCGCCGGCCGGTAGCCACGGCCAACCTCGAACTCAAGTGTCATCTTCAGGGTGATCGCATCGGAAATCGTCGCGATATGCAGATCCGGATTCAGCACCACGCCATAGTCACCCAGATCGAAATCGCCAGCCTTGACTTGACCGGGTCCCTTGACGGCAACCTGGATCGTGCGCATCTCGCGGACGTCGGTCTTCACCAGCACCTGTTTCAGGTTGATGATGATGTCCGTCACATCCTCGAGGATTCCCTCGATCGCGCAGAACTCGTGCTCGGCACCCTCGATACGCACAGCCGTGATCGCCGCCCCTTCAATCGACGAAAGCAGTACACGGCGCAACGAATTGCCGATCGTGCGTCCGTACCCGATTTCAAATGGCTCCGCGACAAACTGCGCATACAGGTTTGTTGCCGTCTTCTCTTCCTTCACCACCCGCTTGGGCATCTCGAATCTGCTTACTCTAATGGGCATCGCTATATCCTTCTGATTGTTTGGCCGCTATATCGGGGCGGACCGTTTCATTCAAATACCAAAACAAAACCTGAACGGAACTTACACACGCCTACGTTTACGTGCCCGGCACCCGTTATGAGCGATCGGCGTCACATCCACGATCAGGGAAACGCTAAGACCGGCCGACTGAAGCCCGCGAACAGCGGATTCCCGCCCGGCACCGGCCCCCTCCAGACGCACCTCGACTTCATGCATTCCCTTGCCCGCCGCGACACGCCCCGCCTCCTGCGCCACCATGGTGTCCGCGAACGCCGTGCTCTTGCGCGACCCCTTGAAACCGGCACGGCCCGCGCTGCTCCAGGAAATCACCCCGCCCTTCGGATCGGTGATCGCCACCTGCGTATTGTTGAAACTCGCCTTGATGTGCGCAACGCCAACAGGAATACTGCGGCCTCCACGAACCTTCTTGCGCACCACCGGGACATCCCCTTCCGCCCCGCCATCGCCAAGAATGTCCGCCGCCGTCTCCACCGGCGCATCCTTCACTGCCGCCTCGTCCTGCTTCATATCCGTATCTTCGGCCATACCATCACTCCTTACAAGAACCAGAATCCTTCAGAACCGCTATTTCTTCACGGCGGCGCGCGCTTCTTTGCCACGCACGGCACCAACTGTCCGCCGCGGCCCCTTGCGCGTCCGCGCGTTCGTGCTGGTCCGCTGACCACGCACGGGAAGACCACGGCGGTGGCGCAATCCACGGTAGCTGCCAACACTGATCAGACGCCGGATGTTGGACGTCACCTCGCGACGAAGATCACCCTCCACACGATAGCCGCCCTGGATAACCTCGATGAGCGCACGCAACTCGTCAGACGTCAGATCATCCGCCTTCTTGGCTGGATCCAGCTTCGCCTTCTCAAGAATCTCCAGCGATATTGCCGGACCAATCCCGTAAATGTAACGCAACGCGTACTCGATACGCTTGCGTCCCGGTATATCCACACCTAGTACTCTCGGCATTCCAACTCTCCTTAACGCATTCACTCACCGTGCCGGCACATCGCCGATCCAGCCACGCCCGCATTCCGCGAACGCCTTCGAAAACTACCCCTGCCGCTGCTTATGCCGCGGATTCGTGCAGATCACCCGCACCACACCCTTGCGCCGGATGACCCGGCACTGCTCACACATACGCCTAACTGATGTTCTGACCTTCATCGCCACCCCTCGGAAAATTTAAAAAAGCTCCACAACCTACACATAAACACAGCAGAAGTCCAACAAAAACTACACCGTCAGAATCTCGGGCCCCGCATTGCTGATCGCCACCGTATGCTCGAAATGAGCCGAGGGCTTTCGATCCCGGGTCCGAACCGTCCAACCGTCCTCCAACACCTTCACCGACGCCTTGCCCATGTTCACCATCGGCTCGATCGCCAGCGTCATCCCCGCCCGCAGCAAAACACCTTTCCCGGGTTTCCCATAATTGGGAACCTGAGGATCCTCATGCAACTCCCGACCAATACCATGACCGACAAAGTCCCGGACCACAGTGAATCCGGCTTTTTCAACCGTGGACTGCACCGCGTGCGAGATATCGGACACCCGATTGCCGCAAACCGCCTTCTCCACACCCGCCTGCAACGCCTGCTGGGCAACCCTTACCAGTCGAATCCAGTCCGGATTAGTCACCCCCACCATCACAGTCGTCGCCGTATCCCCATAAAAACCGTCGAGCAATACCCCGATATCCAGACTGACTATATCGCCGATCTCGACACGTCGCGGTCCCGGAATCCCATGCACAACCTCGTCATTCACCGATATGCAGATCGTGCCCGGAAACCCTCTATACCCCAAAAACGCGCATTCCCCTCCGGCCTGCCGGATCAAATCCGCCGCATATGCACCTATTTCCCTCGTCGTCACCCCCGGACGAATCCAGCCGGCGACATCGTCGCGAACCCGCGCAGCCAGTCGGTTACTGACACGCATTCGCTCCAAATCATCCCTGGTCTTGATCACGACCATAAATGCTCATGCCTTCCCGACACGGAACCATCCCGGCCGGCAATCAGCCTTGCCGGCCACGGATCTTGCCCCGCTTCAGGAACCCGTCATAGTTGCGCATCACCAGATGCGACTCGATCTGACGAACCGTATCCAGCGTGACACCGACAATAATCAGCAAGCTGGTACCTCCCATGAAATCCGCCACGATCGCTGGCACATCGAAATTCTGCGAAAGCACACCGGGCAACACCGAGATAACCGTCAGGAACAGGGCACCAACCAAGGTCAGCCGTGTCATCGTCATGTCCAGGAACTCGGCCGTGGGCCGCCCCGGGCGAATTCCGGGAATGTAGCCACCGCTCTTCTTCAGGTCATCGGCGATTTGCAACGGATTGAACTGAGTCGCCACCCAGAAATACGAGAAGAACAGGATCATCGCCGAAAAGAGCCCCAGGTACAAGGCCGAGCCCGTCTGCAGCATCGCCCCGATATCCCGTGTCTGCGGGATCCTCATCAGGATCGCCGCCGGAAACACCAGGATCGCCGAAGCGAAAATGATCGGCATCACACCGGAATAATTGATCCGCAACGGCATATACGTGTTCTGCCCGCCGTACACCTTCTTGCCAACCACACGCCGTGTCGTATGGATCGGGATCTTGCGCAACGCCTCGGTCAACGCCACCGTGCCCGCCGTCACCAGAAATACCATCGCCACCAGACCGATCGCCTCGAACGGCCCAAAAAGCGCCTCGCCGCCAACCCCCGTGAATAGGTTGACGGCCGCACTCACCGCCGCCGGAAGACCGCTGATGATGTTGATCGTTATCACGATCGAAATACCATTGCCGATCCCTCGCTCGGTAATCTGCTCACCCAGCCACATCAACAGCATGGTGCCCGTCGTGGTCGTCAGCATGGTCAGCAGCCTGAACCCCCAACCGCTCATCGCGGGTGATACGATCTGATCACCCCCAGGCAATCCGCCAAAACCTTTTTCCAGCGTCAATGCAAGCAGGAACCCCTGCACCAGACAGATAACCAGCGTCAGGTAACGCGTGTACTGCGTGATCTTGGCACGCCCCGTATCGCCTTCGCGCGCCAGCCGTTCCAGTTGAGGGATAACCGCCGTCATCAACTGGATGATGATCGAGGCGCTGATGTAAGGCATGATGCCTAGCGCCCCGACCGCACACCGTCCCAATGCACCGCCGCTGAACAAGTCAATCATGCCCATGATTCCGCCACCGGCCTGTTCGGCAAGACTGTCGATCACCATCTGTAGCGCAGAGGCGTTCACACCCGGAGACGGCACAAGCGCTATCAACCGGCAGACGAAAATCAGCCCCAGCGTGAACAGGATACGCTGCCGCAGCTCGGGAATCTTGAACGCATTGAGAAAGGCTTTAAGCATAGGACCTACACCACCTCGCACACACCGCCAGCCGCCTCGATCTTGGCCTTCGCATTGGCACTGAACGCCTGCGCCTTGACCGTCAGCTTCTTGTCGATCTCACCGCGCGCCAGGATCTTGATCCCGTCGGCGTTGCCGTTTGCCAGCCCCGCCTTGCGCATCGCCTCCGGATCGACCGTCGCCCCGTCCTCGAATTGCGCCAGGTTCATCAGGTTGACGCCGATATACTCGATCCGCGTCGGATTCTTGAAGCCGCGCTTCGGCAGACGCCGGATCAGCGGCATCTGGCCGCCCTCGAACGCCAGCTTGTGCTTATGCCCCTTGCGGGCCATCTGGCCCTTGTGGCCCTTGCCGCTGGTCTTGCCTTTGCCCGAGGCCATACCACGCCCGAGCCGCTTGCGCCGATGTTTAGCACCCGGCGTATTAGTCAGTGAATGCAAATCCATTTTCAATCCTCCGCCCAACGGGCTACTTCTTTTAGAGCGCCAGACCGCGCGCCCTGGAAATCTCGCTTCGCGAACGTAACTGATCCAGCGCAGCAACCGTCGCCTTGACCACGTTGACCTTGTTGTTGCTGCCCAGCGATTTTGCCAGCACATCCCGGTAACCGGCAACCTCAAGCACCGCACGGGCACCGCCGCCGGCAATGACTCCGGTACCCGGCGCTGCCGGACGCAACAGGACACGACCACCATCAAACTCGCCAATCACCTCATGCGGGACCGTCTTCTCGCGCATCGTCACCTCGAACATCGACTTGCGGGCGATCTCGCCACCCTTGGTGATCGCATCGGCAACCTCATTGGCCTTGCCGAAGCCATACCCGACGCGGCCTTCGCGGTCGCCAACGACCACGATCGCGCTGAAACTGAACCGACGACCGCCCTTGACGACCTTGGAACACCGGTTGACGAACACAACGCGCTCCTCCAGCATCCCCGGCGCGTTTTCCTTGACATCCGCTTTGCTCACTTAGCCTCCTTCACATTCGTCAACCCCGTCTCCAGCACGCCGTCGACAATCGCCTTGACCCGCCCGTGGAAGCGATAGCCGCCACGATCCACGACAAAGCGGCTCATGCCTTTGGCTTTCGCCGCCTCGCCGAGCCGCCGCCCCAGCGCCTGCGCCGTCTCCACACGGGGATTCCCGTCCTGGAGACTATTGGCGGAAGCCAGCGTCACCCCGGCGTCATCATCGATCATCTGCACGTACATGTGCCGGGTCGATATCATCATCGACAAGCGCGGGCATTCCGCGCTGCCGCTGACCTTTGCACGAACGCGCGTGTGACGCTGCGCCCGCAACTCTTTCCGTGTCTTAACTTTCATGATCAATCCTTACTCTATGCGCTAGGAAACGGTCTTGCCAACCTTGCGCCGCACCTTCTCACCCTTGTAACGCACCCCTTTACCCTTGTAGGGTTCCGCCGGGTAAAACGAACGTATCCGCGCTGCCACGTCACCAACCTGCTGCTTATCCGCGCCACTTATGACCAGTGCCGTGTTATTGTTAACCGCGACGGTGACCGCATCGGGAACCGTGTACTCAACCGGGGAGGCAAACCCGAGCGACAGGCTCAACTTCTTGCCGCTGAGCGCCGCACGGAAGCCCACCCCCTGGATCTCCAGCTCCTTGGTATAGCCGGTATTCACACCGGCAATCATATTGGCCACCAGGCTGCGGGCCAGCCCGTGAAAGGGCTTTTGCGAATCGCACTCGCGGCTCATCTTCAGCGCGGCCCCATCCAGCGATGCCTGGATCCCCTTCGGCAGCGTCAGCGACAGCGTCCCCTTCGGACCGGTCACTTCAACGAGCGTACCCTTGATCGACAGCTTCACGCTCCCCGGCACCTCAATCGGTTTCTCTCCAATTCTCGACATGACTTATCCCCCGAAAATCACCAGATCGAGCAGAGGATTTCCCCGCCCGTGTGCTTTGCCCTTGCCTCTTTGTCCGAAATCACACCCACCGACGTGCTCAGGATCGCCGTTCCCAGACCGTCGAGTACACGCGGTATATCAGCGGATGCACTGTAACGCCGCAGTCCGGACTTGCTGACACGCTTCAACCCGCGGATCGCAGGTTCCATCCCCTCGCTGTAGCGCAGTTGCAGCGTCAGCGTTTTCTTGAGATCGCCTTCCACGCGATAATCCCTGATGTAACCCTCGGTCTTCATCACCCGGGCGACATCCGCCTTCAACTTGGAGCCAGGCATGGTCACTTGCTCCCGACCGATTGCTACCGCATTCCTGATGCGCGTCAGCATGTCCGATATTGGATCCCCAATCATATCCCGCTCCTCGCTACCAACTGGCCTTGATCACGCCGGGAATCTGCCCTGTCGAGGCCAGCTCCCGAAAACAGATTCGGCAAAGATGAAACTTCTGCATGTATGCCCGCGGCCGACCGCAGCGCTCGCAACGGGTATATCCGCGCGATTTGAACTTGGGCGGGCGAGCCGCCTTAACAATCAATGATGTCTTTGCCAATGTTCTTCCTCCGTTACTGACTATGACGCGAACGGCATCCCCAGAAGCGAAAGCAGCTCGCGCGCCTCGCCGTCCGTCTTCGCCGTCGTAACAATCGTGATATTCATCCCCTGCACCGCACCACTATGGTTCGGATCGATCTCAGGGAAAATCGTTTGTTCCTTCAACCCCAGCGTGTAGCTGCCACGCCCGTCGAAGCCCTTCGGCGCCACCCCGCGAAAGTCGCGGATACGCGGCAGCGCCACATTCACCAGGCGGTCAAGGAAGTCATACATCCGATCCTGGCGCAGCGTCACCTTCGCACCGATGCTCATGCCCTCGCGCAGCTTGAAATTCGAGATGCTCATGCGTGCCTTGGTCACCACAGGACGCTGTCCCGTGATGGCGGCCAGATCCTCGACGACCGTCTTGAGCTTGTCCTTGTCCGCGCAACCCATGCCCATGTTGACCACGACCTTGGTCAACTTTGGAACCATCAGCGGATTGCCCAGGCCGAACTTCGCCTTCAGCGCCGGCACCGCCACTGTCTTGTACTTTTCTCTCATCGTTGCCATACCGCCCTCAATCCTCAATCAAACACGTGGCTGCTAGCCTTGCTTTTACGAACACGCTTGCCATCGTCAGTCACCGAGCTGACGCGCACGCCCTTCTTCACCGCCGGGTCGTAAGGCATCAGGTTCGAAAGCGCAACCGCTGCCTCGCGCTCCACCATGCCCCCCTGGGGATTCTTCTCCGACCGCTTGATCGTGCAGTTCCTGACGTTCAGGCCCTCCACATAAGCGCGGCCTTTCTCACGATCAACCCGCAGCACGCGACCGGTCTTACCGGCATCCACGCCCGCGATCGAAACGACTTCATCACCTTTTTTTATCCTGCAGATACTCACGTGTCCCCTCACCCGCTCTTGCGACTAAAGCACCTCTGGTGCAAGTGATACCACTTTCATATAATTCATCTCGCGCAATTCACGGGCCACCGGCCCGAAAATCCGCGAACCGATCGGATTCTTGTTCGCGTCAATAAGCACAATCGCGTTATTGTCGAACCGCAACTCGCTCCCATCGCGACGCTTCAGCGGATGCTTGGTGCGCACGACCAGGCCCGTGCAGACCTGCCCGTGCTTGATCGCCCCGTTAGGAGTCACCTCCTGCACCGCCACCTTGATGATGTCGCCGATGTACGCATAGCGCTTGCGCTGCCCCAGCACCCGGAAACAACGAGCGCTACGAGCTCCGGTGTTGTCCGCCACCACAAGCATGGTTTGTTCCTGTATCATGACCCGTCCCCCGGAAAACGCCCTCAGGCGCTTTTTTCTGTTACTTGCGAAAGGCGCCAGCGCTTCATGCGGCTCAATGGACGCGACTCCACGATCACCACCTTGTCCCCGACAGCGGCCTCGTTGTTCTCGTCATGCGCATGAAACTTGCGCTTCTGACGAATGATCTTACCGTAATCCACATGTGCCTTGCGAGTCTCGGTCTGCACCACAACGGTCTTGTCACCGCTGCGGCTGACCACCACTCCGTGCATCGTCTTGCGGTTCCCGCGTGTATTGTCTTTCACTTCATCCATGGTGCTTCACACCTTCCTGTTCCCGCATCAATGTCTTGATCCGCGCAATATCCCGGCGCAGCGCACGAGCCTTCAGCGGATTGTCCGCCGCATCGGCCACATCCTTGCGGACCTTCAGCATAAACAGCTCCTGCCGTTTTTCCTCGTACGCCTCACGCAGTTCCTCGGCACTGCGATCTCTCAGTTCAGCTGCTTTCATACGCTTATTCTAACCCTTGCCATCCGTTAATCAATTCTCGCCCCGCCGCACAAGCCGCGTCCGCAACCCGAGCTTGGCATCCGCCAGCCGCAAGGCCGCCACCGCCACTTCCTCAGGCACACCGGCCACCTCGAAGAGGATCCGCCCCGGACGGATAACGGCCGCCCAGTACTCCGGATTCCCCTTGCCCTTGCCCATGCGTACTTCAATCGGCTTCTGCGTCACCGGCTTGTCAGGGAACACCCGGATCCACAACTTGCCCTTGCGCTTCATCTTGCGGTTGATCGCCA
Organism: uncultured Victivallales bacterium; assembly: GCA_964652765.1. Taxonomy (GTDB): domain Bacteria; phylum Verrucomicrobiota; class Kiritimatiellia; order UBA8416; family UBA8416; genus UBA8416. The sequence continues at coordinate 9,127 of CAZZBA010000125.1, forward strand.
CACGGCACGCCTCGATCTGCGTCGCCTTCAACCATCCGCGGCTCATGCTCTTCAACCCGAAATCACCAAAGTCAACCGATGTCCCCGCCTTCGCGGACCCCGAACGGCTACCCTTCTGCACCTTGCGGTGCTTCGTCCTTTTAGGCATAAGTGGCATTGCGTACAGCTCCTCTCTTGCCCTTCACGGCCTCTTCCCGCTTCTTGCAGACCCACACTTTAACACCTATGCGGCCTGCCGTCGTCGCGGCCTCCGCAAACCCGTAATCAATATTCGCGCGCAACGTGTGCAGCGGGATGCGCCCCTCCTTGTACCACTCGACACGCGCCAGCTCGCTGCCGCCAAGACGGCCGGCCGCCCGGATCTTGATCCCTTCGGCCCCCAGGTCCATCGCCATCTTCATCGCCCGCTTCATCGCCCGGCGGAACGACACGCGCCGCTCCATCTGCTGGCCGATATTCGCGGCAATCAACTGCGCGTTGCAATCCGGATCGCGGATCTCCTGGATCTCGATGTAGATTTCCTTGCCCGTCATCTTCGCCAGATGCATACGGACTTTCTCGAGTTCCTGGCCCTTGCGCCCGATCACAATGCCGGGGCGCGCCGTATGAATGCTGATACGGACACGGTTCGCATACCGCTCGATGTCGATCCGGGCCACCGACGCGCTGTCAAGACGCTCACGCACGACATCCCGGATCTTAAGATCCTCGTTCAGCATGTCGCCGAACCCCTTCTTGCCGGAGAACCAACGCGACCGCCAGTCCTTGTCGACGGTCACCCGAAGTCCGATTGGATTGATTTTTTGTCCCAAAACTGAATCCTCCTAAGCCGCAGCGCCAAAAGCCCGCATTATTTACCGAATTATTTACCGTCCGTCAAAACAATCTTGACGTGACACATCTTTTTCTCAATGTGGCTGACCATGCCGCGTGCCCGAGGCCAGAACCGTTTCATACGCGGCCCCTCGTCGATGACCGCCTGCTTGACCCGCAGCGTATCCGCCGGCAGATCGGCATTGTTCTCCGCATTCGCGATCGCCGACTTCAGCGTCTTGCCGATCTGCTCGGCCGCCTTGCGCTCGCCAACCGTCGTCACCTGCAGAGCCTCCGCCACCCGCATCCCTGTCAACTTGCGCGCCAGGTCACGTGCCTTCGACGGCGACATTCTCACAAACCTACTGACTGCTTGTACTTCCATGGTTTTACGTCCCGTCCCTACTTGACTGCCTTATCCGTGTGAGACCCATGACGGCGGAACGTCCGTGTCGGCGCGAATTCGCCAAGGCGATGACCGACCATGTTCTCCGTTATGAATACCGAGATATGCTGTTTGCCGTTGTGAATCCCCATCGTGTGCCCGACAAACTCGGGCATGATCATCGAACGCCGCGACCACGTCTTCATCGGCCGGCGATCACCCGCACGGTTCATCCGTTCGATCTTGCGCATCAGCTTCGGATCCACATAGGGACCCTTCTTAATGGAGCGTGCCA
>CAZZBA010000126.1:0-10581 GCA_964652765.1 uncultured Victivallales bacterium
CCCATCCCGTCGGAAAGGAACACACGCTTCCGCAGGATTTCGTCGTCGACATGGGGTCCGAGAAAATCCTCAAGGGATTCACCTACCTGCCGCGCCAGGACAAGGTCACGCACGGCATGGTGGACCAATATACTTTTCAAACATCCCTTGACGGAAACACCTGGAGCACCGCTGCTGAAGGCGAATTCGGCAACCTGCGCGCCAACCCGATCGAACAATCCATTTCCTTCGCCCCGGCCAAGGCCCGTTACTTCAAATTCATTGCCCGCCATTGCCTCGAAATGAACCACGCCATTGTTGCCGAGATCGGCGTAATCGAGCAGGGAATGATGTTGGTGAACGGTGTGGTTCCTGCCCTGATGGCAGGTCCGCCTCCGGGGAGCAAATGGACGCCCATCCCGGAATTGACCGACGAGTTCGAGGGAGAGAAACTGGATTCGAAAAAATGGCACGACCACAACCCTGGCTGGCTGGTGCGTTATCCGGGCCTCTTCTCGACGAACAATGTTGCCGTCAGCGACGGCAAACTCCACTTGACCGCTCGTGTGGAGGAGCCAAATCATCCGGACAAAAAATTCCACACCTTCACCACAGCGGCCGTCAAGAGCAAAGCCCTGGTGAAATACGGATTTTTCGAGATGAAATGCCGACCCATGAAATCACAGGCATCCAGTGCGTTCTGGTTCTACCAGACCACCCCGGAGGAATGGACGGAAATCGATGTGTTCGAAATCTGTGGCGCGGGAGGCAAATGGAACAACTCCTACAACATGACGGTTCATGTCTTCCACTCACCCACAGAAAAGAAGCATTGGTACAAGACCACGAGATGGGATCCGCCCTTTGTCATGGCCGATGATTACCACGTGTACGCCTTGGAATGGAACAAGGACGTCATCAAATGGTGGGTGGACGGCAAGGTGGTGCATGAAGTGAAGAACACGCACTGGCATCAGCCTCTACACATGAACTTTGATAGCGAGACCTTCCCTGAATGGTTCGGGCTTCCGGACAAGAAGACCCTGCCTTCCGTATTCAGTATTGAGTATGTTAGATCGTGGAGCAGATTGTGAAAGCGGAGGTCCACCGCCAAGTTGTTCCGTTCAATCTCGACTGGCAATTCTCACGGCTCAGCGCCAAAACACCAGACGAATTGCCCGCCCATGTTTCGTGGCGGCAGGTTCGTCTCCCGCACGATTACAGCATCGAGTCTGATTTCGTTGCCGAAAGTAGGGCGAGCTCGCAGAAGCCGAAGGATCTTACGGTTGGCGAGTTGGGCCTGCACCTTGGCTCACGTTCCACCGGTTACCTGCCAGGGGGGCCGGCCTGGTACCAGAAAGTTTTCACCGTGCCGACGGAGTATGCCGGCAAGAAGGTGCAAATTCTCTTCGACGGTGTATATATGTACTCCGATGTCTATATCAACGGCACGCTGCTTGGGCACCACCATTATGGCTACACGGCCTTTTGGTATGATTTGACACCCCATCTAAAAATCGGCGCACCGAATACCTTCCTGGTGCGCACCGACAACAAGCTGGAAAGCCGCTGGTATGGCGGCTCGGGTATCTACCGACCGGTTCATCTGGTGGTGACGGACAAGCTCCATATTCCCGTCTGGGGCACGTATGTATCGACCAAACAGGCCGAGGACGGCAGTTCCGCCGAGGTTTCCATCGAAACCCGTGTGCGCAACGATGGGGACAAGAGGTTGGATATGGAACTGTTGAGTGCAATCGTGGATGCCGATGGCAAGGAAGTTGCCAGGATGAGCGAGAAGCTTCCGATCGCTCCCGGTCAAAATGTGACGGTCCGGCAGCGCGGCACGGTGGATAAACCGGCTTTGTGGGCCATTGAGACGCCAACGCTCTATCGTGTGGTCTCAAGGGTCATTGCCGATGGGGACGTCGTTGACGACAAGGGCACCAGCTTCGGTATCCGTAGTTTGCGTTTTGATGCCAGGGAGGGATTTTTGCTGAACGGTGTCCATACCAGACTGAAGGGTGTATGCATCCATCACGATCACGGGCTGCTGGGCGCCGAATCCTATACCTGGGCGGAAGAGCGCAAGATCACCAAGCTCAAGGAGACGGGCTGTAACGCCATCCGTTGCGCGCACAATCCACCGTCACAGGAATTTCTCGATGCATGTGACCGGCTGGGTATGCTGGTGATTGACGAGTCCTTTGATGAGTGGAAAAGAACAAATGGCAAAGCCAATGGATACTCTCCGGTCTTTGACAAGAGCTGGAAGATCGATATGGAGAGCTTGCTTCTGCGTGACCGCAACCACCCGTCGATCATCATGTGGAGCATCGGCAACGAGGTTCCGGATCAAGGCACCGACGAGGGCCCGGCACTGGCGAAGATGCTGGCGGATTACACGCGCGGCATGGATCCGACCAGACCCGTCACGGTAGCCGTGCAGCCGGGCTTTGAGCAGTGGGGCAACAAGTTTCCCTCCCCCGAGTTCTTTGCCCCCGTTGATATCTGTGGATATAACTACGAGGCCTTGTCCATCAAGTTGGGTGGTGATTTCATCGAGAATCATGCGAAATTTCCAGGCAGGATCATGTATCAAAGCGAGTCGGCGATGCGGATGTTTTTCCGGGACTGGATGAGGATAACCGACACCAGGTATATTCTCGGTGACTTTGTCTGGACCGGTATTGACTACCTAGGCGAAGTAGGCTGTGGCAAGGACAAGGACGACCAGGAAGCCTTCCCCACCTACATGGCCATGTGCGGTGATCTCGATATCACCCATTTCCGCAAACCGCGGTCGTATTACCGCGAGCTGCTGTGGAATAGGGAACCGACCGTTTACATGACCGTCCAGCGGCCTGGTTCCGAATACCAATCGGCGAAACCGAACCTCTGGGGGTGGACGCCGACCGTCACTACCTGGACTTGGGATGAGGAACCGGGAACCGAGCTGACCGTGGATGTCTATTCGGGCTGTGAAGAGGTTGAACTGTTCCTTAACGGCAAATCGCTGGGCACGAAGAAAACCTCCCGCGCAACGGAATTCATCGCATCGTGGCACGTGCCATATCACCCCGGCGAGCTGAAGGCCGTCGGCTACAAGGACGGCAATGCAGTGGACGGGCACGTGCTGCGGTCGGCTAGCAAACCAGCCAAGCTCACGCTTGCCGCCGACCGGGCGTCAATCCGCGCCGATGGCAACGATATCAGCTACATCACAGTAGAGGTGACCGGGGGAAACGGGGTCATGAACCCGCTTGCCGACCACGAAATCAGCTTCACCGTCAGTGGTCCCGCCACGGTGGCGGCAGTCGGCAACAGCAGCCCGTATGCCCCGCTTGACTACCCGTTTCACGGCAGCAAATGTCGGACTTTCGAAGGCAGGGCGGTCCTCATCGTCCGCTCCACGCCGGACGCCGGAACCATCAAAATAAAGGCAACTGCCAACGGATTGGACGCCGGCGAAGTGGCGATTGTTTCCAAATAGGATGAAGCCCGATACGCTGCATCGGCATGCCCACCAGCTCTTTGATGGGGATCGCAGTGTCATGCCTGTGTACAATAGACATTGACAGCAAGAAAGGGAAGGTGGCAGGGTATTGCATATGCGAAGGCCATGGAGAATCCGATATGCAGGAGCGAAGTATCACCTGACCCCGCGAGAGGTGGGGAAGTATTGTGGCTACACCGGCGACGGAGAAAGAGGCTGGCATTGAAGATGTCCGCCGACAAGGAGCTGTCAGTGCGTTTCAATAAGGTGACCCGCTCGCTTTCAAAGTACATTGTACAGGTGACCCCGAATGGTTCGAATGGTGCGAATGGTCTCTATTTCCGCGGCCCGACACCGTTGAGCCGGATGATTGCCATCGGCGGCATCGTGGTGTTTTGCACCTTTGGAGCGGGCTGTAGCCGTTCCTCGAAGAATACCGCCGCGACCCCGTCGCCACCCGAGACCGCTTTCCCCCGGGTCGCTCCGGCCATTTTCGAGGCGGCCCTGCAGGGGGATCTGGTCACGATCAAGTCCGTCCTGAAAAGCGGGGTGCCCGTCGGTGCCGCAGACGAGAATGGCCGGACGCTCCTGATGCTGGCCGCTTTCAACGGTCACACTGCCGTGGCCAACGCCCTGCTCGGTGCCGGTGCCTCAGTCATGCCGAAGGATAGTATCGGCCGGACGGCCCTGATGTACGCCGCCAGTGGACCGTTCCCGGGTACCGTGGAGCTGCTGCTGGCACATGGCGCCCCGCTGGATGATACGGATAGCAACGAGCATTTCTCCGCCCTGATGTTCGCGGCGGCGGAGGGCCAAGCCGATGTTGTGCGCCTATTGCTGCAGCATGGGGCAAACCCGGCCATCAAGGATGTTGATGGCGATACCGCGGCAGACTTCGCCCGCAAAAACAATCATATGGAAGTGGAATCCCTGCTGACCAACACGTCACCCCGTACCCCCTGATTGGAAACGATGATTTAGTCAATCTTCTTGGGTTGCGTCGCGGACGGTTCAAGGCCGCAGATTCGTTCAGTACGGTACGGCCATGTCTATGAATTCCGTTTCCACGGGGAAGTGCTTGGCCAGGAGATTCCCGAGGGCGCGCACGCCGAAGACCTCGGTGGCGTAGTGCCCCCCGAAAACAACGTTTATGCCGTACTCCGCCGCCACGGCGTAGGCGGCCAGTGTCGGCTCGCCGGTGAGGTAGACATCGATCCCGGCGCGTCCGGCCTCCTCCGCCAGATCCGAGGCCCCGCCCGAGACAACCGCGACCGACCGGACCCGTTTCTTGCCGAAGTCCATGCTTTGCATCGCGCGGGTACCGAGCACCTCCGCTACCTTCTTCTTAAAGGTGGTGTAGTCGACGGCTTTCGGAAGTTGACCGGTAAAGCCGATGTTCTGTCCATGGTAGTTGCCGAAGGGTTTCAAGGCATGCAGGCCAAGCGCCTTGGCGATGCAGGCGTTATTGCCGTGGAGCGGATGCGCGTCGAGTGGCAGGTGGCTGGCGTATAGCGCCATGTCCTTGGCGAGCAGGAATTTCAACCGCCGGTAGTTCAGGTCTGTGACACGGGCCAGCGAATCGCCCCAACTGATGCCGTGATGGCAGATCAGCAGATCGGCACCGCGCTCGTGCGCGGCCTCGAAGAAGGCTATGGAAGCATCCACGCCGCAGCAGATGCGCTTGATGCGCCCGCTGTTCTCCACCTGTAGTCCGTTGTGCGATGAATCCTGGAAATTCTCCGGTTTCAGTTCCCGGTCCAGGAACGCGGCAATCCTTGCCAATGTTTCCATAGCCATCCTCCTTATTACGGGACTGCATTGTAAGCCTCCCGCTCGATAATCGCAACCGTCGAGTTTCGACCACCTCCACTGGGGCGAATGAAGGCTGGACAGGAGGGTGCTTCGGCGGCATGATCTCTGCGCTTAAATGGTTGCAGTATGAGAGGTGTAACGTGTTTGGAAAACAACAGGCAGATGACGATCCGTATGCAGCGACGGGAAGCCGGATCGCCCCGGTGATGCGTTTCGGGTTCTATGCGCTGCTTTTTGCAGCGCTGGCGGCGGGCTATGCGCTTTTTCAGTTCCGCGGGTTCCATGAGCCGGTGGCGATGGAATCCGCCCAGATCGCCCGTCACCTGGCCGAAGGTCACGGGTACGTGACCGATTGCGCGCGTCCGTTCGATTTGTGGTATCTGCAGGTGCGTGACCGGCTGCCGGCGGCGGATGCGCCGATCCCGGTATTGTGGACAGCACCGGGCCTGCCGCTGCTACAGGCGGGGCTGCTTCGGCTGGTGCGTCCGGCGTATGCGGTTGACAAGGCAGGCAGGGGCATGCTCATACCGGCCGAGACGCGGGTGCTGGTCCCGCTGGGGATCGGGCTGCTGCTGCTGACTGTGCTGGCTGTCTGGCTGCTGGGGCGCGCTCTTTTCGGCGACCGCGTGGCGTTGCCGGCGGCAGCGGCGTATGCGGTGTCCGATCTTGCGCTTTCCGGTTCGCTTTCCGGCCTGCCGCTGACGCTATCGGCACCGGCGGTCATGCTGGCGTTCTGGCTGGCGATCCTGGCGGTACGCCGTTCCGCCACGGTGGAGCAGGGGTGGGGCGTGGCGGGCTTGACCGTGCTGGCGGGTCTCTTCACCGCTGTGGCGGTGCTATCGGATTACGCGATGCTGGTGGCAGCCCTGGCCGTCGCCGTACTGCTTGCCATGGAACTACAGCGCCGCCGCTGGTTGCTGCTGCCACTGTTCGTGCTGGTCGTGCTGCTGGCGCTGGCCCCGTGGCTGTTGCGTAATCTGACTGCGGGCACGGGCGTGCTCGGCGCAATCCCGTATGCGGCGCTGCGGGAGACCGCGCTTTTCCCAGCCGATACGTTAGAGCGCAGCGTCTCGCCCGTGTTCAATGCCTATCGCAGCAGTGCCGCCATTCGTCAGGGATTCGCCATCCGGCTGGTGGCGCTCTTCAGCGGGACGGGTTTTGCCCGGGGTGGCGTGATGTTCTGCTTCTTCGTGCTGGCGCTTTTCCAGCGCGGCGAACAGTCGTCTTCCCGGTCACTGAAGGTGATGGCTGTGGCGGCTTTGGTTCTCCTGGCGCTCCTGCCGCCGGTACCGGGGGCGGATGCGGGGGCTGGCTGGATCGCGCTTTATCCGCTGATGGTCGTCTTCGGGATGGCCGCGTTCGTGCAGGCGCTGGACCATGAGGAGTACTTTGATGCCGCGATGCGTCCGCTGCTGCTGGGTCTGCTGCTGGTGCTTTGCCTGCTGCCGGCCGGATTGCGGATGTTCCAGGGCGGGGCGTCCGCCTACCCGCCCTATTATGCCCCGATACAGAATTTTGTCGGCGGGGTGCCGGGGGATGGGGAAGTGCTGTTGACGGATATCCCGTGGGCGACGGCCTGGTATGGCGGCTGCAAGTCCGTGCTGTTGCCCAATCGCCCCGATGATGCTGCCGCGCTGGCCGGGGCGGGCTGGGAGCAGGTCGGCGGGCTTTACCTGACCGGTACGCAAGGCACTGGCGGGGATCCGCTCTGGGCCCTGATGCGGCTGGGGCGCCAGGTACCCGAGTCCGTGCCGCTGCGCAGCGGTGTCAGCCTTCCGGTCGGCCGCACCGACCAGTTTCTGCTGACCCGCGAAGAGAGATGGCAAGCGGAATGAGTCTGCTTTAAATGCAACCAGGCTTCGCCAGTCACCCTCACTTTTGCAACGGCTCACCGAGGACGGTTCGCCCTACCCGACAAAACCGAAAGGTAGGGCGAGGTGTCCCGCCGAGCCGCAGGCACAAGGAAGAGATCTTGAGATCTGCGAAAGGAGGTCTTCAGTCTTCAGGCTAGTATCTCAATCCCCGTGCTTGTAGTCGGCGACGCGCCGTTCGCTGACGAGCGGGACGATGATCGCGACCGCCTCCTGGTGCGCGGGATGTGCGATGTAGGTCTTCAGGTCGGCCTCTGTCTTGAATTCGGAATACAGCGCCACGTCCGCCGTGAATTCTCCCGCAGGCATGCCGGTTCCCACCTCCAACCGATGGATTTCAGGTATGCGCGTTGGGAGAGCCTCGAGCGTCCTCTTGATCAATCCGGCTTTTTCGCGGTCATGCAGTTTCCAGAGTACGATGTGCTTGATCATTCTGTGTTTCTCCTTTGTCTTCGGCCTTGTATTGGTTGAGTTTACGATGCAGGGTGCGGCGGCTGATGCCCAGTGCCTCGGCCGCCTTGGTCCGGTTGCCGCCCTGCTGTTCGATAGCCTTGAGGATCATGGCCCGTTCGGTATCGGCCAGCGACGCGGATGCCGGCAGGACAGAGGCTGCCAGGGTGTGGCCGGCCAACGGGGCCGCCTTGATCTCCTGCCGGATGTTCGGAGGGATGTCGCGGGCGGTCAGGCGGTCGCCGCGCGAGAGCACGACCATTTTCTCGATGGTATTGCGCAGCTCGCGTACGTTGCCGGGCCAGCGGTAGGCGACCAGTTGCGCGACGGCGTCGGGCGTGATGCCCTCAATCGACCGTCCGTTCTTCGCGGCGAATTCACGGATGAAATGGCTGCACAGCACCGGAATGTCGTCCAACCGCTCGCGCAGCGGGGGCAGTGTGATGTTGACCACATCCAACCGGAAGAAAAGATCCTCGCGGAACTTGCCCTCGTCGACCCATGCACGCAGGTTGCGGTTGGTGGCGGCGATCAGCCGGATGTCGACCTCGACAGGGGTGTCGCCGCCGACCCGCTCGAAACGCCGTTCCTCGAGCACGCGCAGCAGCTTGACCTGGACCGCCGGGTTGATTTCCGAGATCTCATCCAGGAACAGCGTGCCGCCGTCGGCCAGCTCGAAGCGGCCCTTGCGGCGCGACGCCGCCCCGGTAAACGCGCCCTTCTCGTGACCGAAAAGCTCGCTTTCTAGCAGTGTGTCCGAGAGCGCCGCGCAGTGTACGGCGATGAACGGTCCCTTGGCGCGTGTGCTCAGGCGGTGGATGGCATGGGCGACGAGCTCCTTGCCGGTGCCGCTTTCGCCCTGGACCAGAACGGTGGCCTGGGTGGGGGAGGCCTGCCGGATCATGTCGAACATCTCCTGCATCACCGGGGCATTGCCGACCAGGTTCTCGAGGCCGAACTTGTCGTTGAGCTGTTCGCGCAACTGCTGGTTCTCCGCCTCGATGTCGCGCGAGCGCAGGGCGCGCTGGAGCAGCATGTCGAGATGGTCGAGGTTGACCGGCTTCATCAGGAAATCATACGCGCCGGCTTTCATCGCCTCAACCGCCAGCTCGACATTGCCGTAGGCGGTGAGCAGGATCGAGACCAGTTCCGGGTGGCGGGCGCGGGCGCGCTGGAGCAGGGTCAGCCCGTCCATGCCGGGCATGCGCACATCGCTGAGCAGGATGTCGACCTCCTCGGTGCCGAGGAGCGCCAGGGCGCGGTCGCCGCTCTCGGCGGTCAGTACATCGCACCGGCGCCGCAGGGCACGCTGCAGGCCGTCGCGGGTGTTCTTGTCATCGTCCACGATCAAAACCCGTGGCCGCTTGCTGATACTGTCCATTTTCCTCTCCTATAACTATTATGATCAATAGATTATGGCGAAAGATTAAGGGTGCTTATGCTCCGTCCCTAATCTTTTGCCCTAATCTTTCGCCTTAATCTTCTCCCGTTATCCATCGTTTTTCTCCGGTGCGGCCAGCAGCCGGATGCGCCGTTCGGCCAGTGGCAGGTAGATCGTGATGCGGGTGCCTTCCTCGGGTTTGCTCATCAGTTCGATATGCCCGCCGTGGTCCTGCACGATCCGCTGCACGATCATCAGTCCCAGTCCGGAGCCGGTCGATTTGGTGGTGTGGTAGGGTTCGAAGACCCGGCCCATGTTCTCGGGGGCGATGCCGACGCCCGTGTCCTGGAACGTGACCGCCAGGTGCGTCGTCCCGCTCGCCAGCGTGATCGTCAGCCTCCCGCCATCGGGCATGGCCTGGAAGGCGTTCTTGACGATGTTGAAGAAGACCTGCTTGATCTGGTCGCGATCGACGCGGATCTCGGGGAGCGACGGCGGAGCGACGATGTCGATCTGGATGCCGCGGTTGCCCACCTCGTGGCGCATCAGTTGCAGAGACTCCTCCAGCAGCGATTGCATCTGCACGGCGGCCAGTTGCGGCTTCTGCGGCCGGATGGCCCGCAGGAACTGGGTGATGATCAGGTCCAGCCGCGACACCTCGGTACGCGCGATCTCGACCAGCTCGTGCAGGTTCTCCATCTCGGCGGGCAGGTCGGCGGGGTTGACGGTGCCCGGGGTACCGAGATCCTCCTTCAGGGTGCGAATGTCGCGGTCCAGCAGTTGCAGGTGGATATTGAGGGCATTGAGCGGGTTGCCGATCTCGTGCGCCACGCCCGCCGCCAGCAGTTGCACGGCGTTGTTCCGTTCGCTTTCGAGCACCGAGGCCTCCTGGACGCGTTCACGGGTGATATCGCGCAGGATCACCACGACGCCGCTGTCGTCCTCGGCCTCCGCCGCCAGCGGTACGACATAGAAGCTGAGGATGCGGTGGGCGGGGTAGGTGATCTCGATCTCGCGGGTGATCAGCCGTGACCATTCCCCGTCGTCGAAGTCGAGGATGCGTTCCCAGTCCAGGTCGGGCATGAAGCGGGTGATCGGCCGTCCCGGCGCGGTTTCAGGGTTGAAGCCGAGAAGCTGGCCGGCGGCACGGTTCGCGTAGCTCAGCCGTCCGCCGGCATCCATGACCAGCACGCCTTCCTGGATCGACTGGAAAATGGTTTCCAGCAGGCCCCGTTCCTTCGCCAGATGCAGGAAATGGGCCTGCAGGCTCTCGGTATCCATCCGGTCGAGGCGGGTAATCAGTTTTTCCAGAAAGACGGATCGCGTTGGCATGCGATTGCTCCTGTTTACAAGGTATTTTGCGATTCCAAAGCGACAATATGACCCACATACTAGCGTAGGTTGTACTGGGTATCAAGCGCGAAATGGCACAGAATTCGCGTTTGAGCGTGTCGGGTGCCGGGAGGCTGTGCCTTGGCCATTTTGTCGCACTTTTCGGTAATCGGTTCCCCTGCAGTTCCCTGCCAGGAAGTAGGTCGTGGCACCTTGCCCGACCTCCGAGCATAAGCCATCTAGCTGTCAAGGGTCCTTTG
>CAZZBA010000127.1:0-10577 GCA_964652765.1 uncultured Victivallales bacterium
GGGCCACACCCCAGGTCAAGAGCGTGCCACGGGCGCGGCGGAGGGGTAAAGCCCGCCTCGGACAGCGACCAGCATATCTGGGCATAGGAGACCGGCCAGAAATACAGCAGGTAGGCACCGGCAAAGTCGGGCCGGTTCATGTAACCGGCACCCGCCAGGGATCGGGTGGCATCCAGCCCCCGGGTCAACTCGCGCAGTGCGCGCATCAGCGCTGCGATTTCGCCCGGCCTAAGTTCACCCCCGGCCGCTCTGGCCCCCGATAACCCTTGCATCGAGCGCCACAGTGCTACAAGATGCACAATCCAGCGGTCCAGGTTGGTGGTTTGTTGTCTTGAACGTATTGCCCTGCTCATGCATGCCTCTACTTATTGCCATTGTGCCAGTTTACAGATTCACCCATACCGCACCAATTGGGCGACTCGCCCCGTTTTTCTCAAACAGCAGCTCCCTGGTAAGAGCTCCGCGCTTCGGCAGTGCAGACGGGCAATGATTATCAAGCATTGTTTCCCGGCTTGCAAGCGCGGTTTCGTTACTGGCTGGTACGGACCTTTCCATTCGGGACAAAGTCTTTCAGTTCGCCGACCGTCGTTGCAGTCGTCTCCTTCCATTTCCCACCGGATAGTAACTGGGCCTCTGCGGCCCTGGCGGAATTAGCGAGAGACAGCAAGCATGTTGCTGCCCAAAGAATCGTTCTCATAGCGTTCGCAGAACCAGTCTCCTTTCCGCCAACGTTTAAACGTCACAAATCTCGGGCGGCGAAGCCGTACTGAGCATTTGCGGGTTCGGCAGCCTATGCCCGCCGCGCGCCCGGATCACCCCCTTGACGTCGCGGAGACGCGCTGTCGACCGAGTCGACTGGATCGGACCGGTTGCAGGGACGGCCCAGTCGCCTCAAATCACGGCAGCTGCAGTCGGTAGAATCGTTGACTACTACCCGACGGCGAAATCGGGACGACCCACAGGCCGTTGGTGAACAAGGGTGTATTCGTCGCGTGTGTCCACGCGGCGGGCGAAGTGAGGTTCGTGGCTGAGTAGAGGTTGAAGCAGTTCGCGTCCGCAGAGCACACGAGCGCGAGGCTGTCGGCGGAAGTCGTGATGCTCATTGTGGGCGGAACGGGCAATAATTTGGCCACGCCGAACAGGCTGGGATTCAGGTAAGCCTGATCCGTCGCGCCGTGCCAGGCCAGCTTGCGTTCGCGGGCGCCGCCGTTGTCGTCGTCATTGAGCATCACGTCGAGTCCGATTCGCGCACCGTTGGTCGGGTACAGACCCAGCGTGGTCCAGGGGAATTTGATTTCGAGGCGGTAGCCGTTGGTTGTGGCCGCGCGGGCGACGACCACGGCTTGCGTGCGCGTGAGTTTGGTTTCCAGCACGACCGGGTTGTTCCAGCGGAAGACATACTGGTAATCATTCGTGCCGTCGTAGCTCGCGCCCTTGCTGTTGTTCACGTCCAGATAGACCTCCACTAAATCGTCGTCCCACCAGTCAGTGCCGGAGTCATTCGTCAGGACGTTGTCGGTCACCTCGACGAAGACATACAGGTTGGTCTGGTTCCACAAGGTTCGCCAGGTGCCGGAGAGATCGTTGGTCGAGGCCACGGTGCCTAGAAGCAAGTTGGGGAAACTGTAGGCGGGCGCGGCTGACCACGTCGCATCCATCTGTCCATCCACATCCACCACAGGCGTGCTCAAGGCGAACGCCACAGTGGCGTTGCCGGAAGGGCCGTCCGGCGTCCACGCATAACCTTTGGCCACGGCGTCGGCCCAGAGGATGGGAAAGTTGGTGTCGAGCTGGCTCTGGCCGTTGATGAACCAATGAGACCAGCCCAGTCCCAGCCGTTCGCAGGTTTGGTTTACCCAATTGTCGCCGGGGAATGCCTGGGAACGCCATTGGTCCAAGCCAATCGCACCGGCGAAGTTTCCCGGCGGGAACGCATTTTCCGAAGGCCACGCGGGATAACGCGAGTGCAGGTTGCGCAGATTGGCGGCGTTGTTGGCGGCCCCGAAGGCAGCGTCGTTGTTGTAAAGGTGGTAGGCCACGGAAGTCTTCGTCCAATCCACTGCCATGCCCGGCAGCGCGGCAAAGCTGGCGGCGAGATTGCCCATGCCTGTGCCGAAGGCGTAGTCATTGATGCCTGGCGGCGACAGGATCATCAAGTGGGTGTCTGGCGCTCCGGCGCGTGCAATGTCATAGCCACGCCTGAGGGCTTGAAGGCGTGGTGAATTCTGTGCGTTTCCACTCGCATCATCCATATCGCCGTTGCGCCCAATGCCTGACATCGGCTCATTGGCCAGTTCGTAAAGCACGTGCGTGCGATTGGCAAAGTAAGGTGCGACATAGGTCCAGAGGGCGTTGACATAGCTCTCGTTGTAGCTGGGGATGTGATTATGGGAGTTGATGATGACATACATCCCATTGGCCGAGGCGTAATTCACCGAGCGCTCCATGCGGGCCAGTTGGCGGGTGCGATAGGCTGCGTCATTCCAGTCCGTCGGTGTAAAACTCGGTCCCGGCGTGTAGGTCTCCACCTCCCACGTATCGAAGAGAATCATGCGAAAGGCGTTTAGCCCTTTCGCTTTCATCGAGACATAGTAAGAGGCCGGTTCCTCCTGACCCTGCTTCTCCCAGATCCACGCCGTGCCCGCGCGCAGCGGCGTGTTCGCATCCGTCCGAAGCACTTTCAAATTCGGCCCGCCGTAAGGGTCGGGGATGCTGTCCACCGTGACCCGTGCGCGGTCGGTTGGCATGGAGACGGACTGCCCTTGCGCCGTCGCACACAACACGAGGCTGAAAAGAGCGGAGAGAGAAATGCTTGACAGAACGATAGTGGCAAACGAGAGGGTAGCCCTTCGTTTATAGATTAGCGCTCGTTTCACCGCTGGTTCGCTCCTTTTCTTCGTACTCGTCCTCGTCGTCCTCCATGAGATCCTTCTCCCGATTCAAGAACGAAGACGTGGACGGTTTGCTGCGCTCACTGAGGGCGAGGACGATCAGGACTCCGATCCCGCCCTCCATCGTTTTCTTGGGCCGCGCTGATTCATCCTCCCCGGTGCCGAACCAGCGATTTTGAACCGCGGCGAGCGTGCGAGCCGTCGTGTTCGAAAAACTGGTATGGCTTTTCAGTCATTCATATTTTGGTTGCTGGTGCGACACAAACAAGATTTCAACACTAGCAGGATTACTATAATTGGGGCCCAAATTGCTGCCGCAATTATTGCCGCAGTTTCCTGATGAATTTCCCATTGATTGTGAGCAAGAATCATTGTGATTTTGGCATCCAGAAGTACCCAGACGGTAAACAAGAACCCGATTGAGCAACAGATCACGATCACTGGCTTTGAAGGCACTCTTTCTCGCCAAGATTTTCTTGATGCATTATTCATTATCACTATGCCGAACAAGTTGTTGAGCGGTTTCTTGTGTTCCTGCCAATGTTCTTGTGATGCCTTTGTAAACCGCACGTGTTCAGGGGGATGTGTAGCAGTCTTTTCACGGGTGTGCAAACGGTTTTTGTTGCGTTTCTGGTCGCTGTTCCTTACGCTTTTCGTGGTTGAGTTCGTAAGTGCCAGAACAACAGAGCGATGTGAAGCATATGTTCCTTCCGTGCGTGTATTTGTCAGAAAGGTCACAATGAGGACGCTGTCTCCTGTGTTTCTATCCCGTGTGCAGCGGCTCACCGAGGACGGTTCGCCCTACCGTCTAGGCCGTCGTCCCTTCCGCTGACCGTCAGGGCCTTCAGTCTTCAGTCGTCGCTCTTCAGTCTGCCCCGAAGTAATAGCCACGCCGCCTACTTCTCCGGCAGACGCCGGATGGCGTCGCGGTATTGGGGGTGGGGGACGAATTTCGCCTGCATGCCCTTGGAGACGTAGATCTCGGTCGGTCGGCGGTCGGGTACCATGATGGCCTCGCTGCCGGGGAAGCGCGCCAGGGTTGCGGCGGCATCCTCGATGCCGATGACGAAGAGCGCGGTCGAGAGGGCGTCTGTCTCGGTGGCGGATTCGCTCAGGATCGTTACCCCGGCCATGCCTTCGACGGGACGTCCCGTGCGCGGGTCGATAATATGTGCGTAGCGCTTGCCGTTGATCATGACGAAGCGTTCATAGTTCCCGGAAGTGGCCAGAGCCATGCCGCTGTTCAGCGTGAGGAAGCCGAGAGTCTCGCCCTCCGCGAACGGATCCTGGACGCCGATCCGCCACGGTCGATTCGGCGTGGCCTTGCCGTGGACACGGATGTTGCCACCCAGGTTGAAGATGGCATTGACCGCGTTGCTGGAGACGACGGCCTCGTAGCAACGGTCGACGGCAAACCCCTTGGCGATGCCGCCGAGGTCCAGTGTCGTGCCGGCGGCCGTCATGCGGGCGGTGTCCACGCCGAGTTCCAGCTTGTCAATGCCCATCAACCGTCGCGCGTCCTCGATCATGGCGTCGGACGGCAACTGTTCCGGGGTCTTGCCTCCGCTGAAACCCCACAGCCGGACCAGAGGCAGGACCGTGGCATCGAAGGCACCGCCGGTCCCTTCGGTATAGTGCCGCGTGTGCTCGAGCATCTGGCGCGTGAGCGGGCTGACGGGCACGGCCTCCGTGGTGGCGTTGAGCCGTGAGATCTCGCTGTCCGGGATGTAGACACTCATCTGGCTGTTGATGGTTTCGAGCATGGCGGCGGTCTTGTCGCACACGGCGTCGAGCTGGTCGGCGTTATCACCGCGCAGCGTGATCGAGGCGAACGTGCCCATCACCGGCCAGACGCGCTCGACGGGGGCCGGGTGCGAGGGGAAGGTGCGCGAGCGGTGGACGAGAAACGCGATGGCGGCGATGACGAATAAGCTGCTGATCAAGGTCTGTCGGCTGGTTTTGTTCATGATGTCCTTCTTTCTATCGGGTGGTGATAATCTTCGGCATGAGAGGGCTTGGAAGACGGGTGAAGGCGGCGAATCCCGCACGGGTTTCCGCATCCGGGAATCGCTGGTGGAGGATCTCGAAGCACGCTTCCGCGTCCGCCAGCCGCTGGAAGCACGCCAGTTGCCGGACGGCCCGGCGCAGGAAGATGGCATAGCCATCGGCGGCAACCGGGTCCGTCGGCAGAGCCTCCTCGAATGCGCGGAGGGTGCCGGGCAGCAGGTCAAACGCGGTGGCGAATACCATGACGCCCGCCTCGGGCTCCGCGCTCAGGGCCCCGCCTTCGAACAAGGCCGCCATGGATTGGTAGATCATGCGCCTGCACAACACGGCGGTGCCGGGGGAGGGAGCCCGCGAAAGCCCGGTAAAAGCCCAGTAGAGCGCCTGGCTTTCCGGGAGCCTCCAGTCGACGTTGCCGTAGTGCTGCTCGATCTGCCGCATCCGCAGCACGTCCATGCCCAGTGCAGCCTGCAGCGCGGCGTGGTCGGCCTGGCTGGGAGTATCCTTGTGCCCGGTTACCTGCATGACGCTCGTGATCCAGCGCTGACGGTAGAGATCCGCGTGGTCGTCGGAGGGGCCTCCGATCTTATGCTGGAAAAGCTGCCCCAGCTCCAGGCAGATCGCGGGGGCCGTGCCCGTGGCGGGGATCGCGCGGTCGCGCAGCAGGTGCAGGCCGTTACGTACCCATTGCCAGCGGCTGTCGTCGTCGGGCATCAGCACGCTTATGTTGTAGGCCATGTTCCAGGCCTGGAGCGCCCAGACCTGCGGGAACTCCGGTTCCAGCGCCGTGATCCAGTCGGCGAGCTGGATCAGTTCGAGGAAACGTCCCTGCTCCTGGAGCATGGAGGCGCGGATCCAGAGTCCATCAGTGATCAGCCCCCGGAAGCCACCCAGGAACACGGTGGCGAAATACACCGATGGCGGTGGAACGTCACGTCCACTGCAAGGGTAGGGCGAGTCCGTCCTCGGTGAGCCGCTGCTCGTGAGAGGGTAACGGGCGCAGCCGCTTTCGGGAATGTCGGCGGGGGTTAGACGGGCGTGCGGACAGCGAGCCGCTGTCCCTCCCGTTGTGCATTCAGGGAAATCAAAAGGCGACAGGCGCTTGTTCACCATTCCGGCGGCTGCGAGCAGGCAGGCGCTGGCTGCAAATGAGGCGGTTGTTTTCCAGGCGGCGCTCATTGCGGGAACTCCCGTCGCCGCAGATGCAGGCTGCTGAGCAGGCACAGGAAGGCGGGAATGGCCGCCAGCAGCGAGACGGCCGCCCGTGCGAGCTGGGTGGTGCTGATGACGCGGGCGTCGGCAAGCTGGCGCAGCGGCATCAGGCGCAGGGTCGCGGCGGTGCCGTTGTGAAGCCGTCCGAGCATCCATTCGCCCGCCCGGGAAAATGCCGATCCCGCCAGTTCATGGGCTCCGTGGCTGTTATCCGCTGGCGGGATGGCGGCGAATGCATGCGCGAGCATCACCGCCAGCACCAGGGCGATGGCGGTGAACACGGCGACCGGGAAAGAGAACAGCGCCCCCAGCGACAAGGCCAGTGCGGCGGCGGCGGCGAGAAAGCAGAACAGCAGCAGCAAGGCGCGCAGCAGGTTCGCGCTGAACGTGCTCTCGCGGTGCAGCAGGGTCACGGGAGCCTGCGGACTGAAGAACACGGTGGCGGCGGAGTCGATGTGGTTGGAGAAGCTGACACTGACCGTGCCGTGGTATGCGGCTGGTGCCAGGGGAAGCTGGTGCAGGCCGTCGAGCAGTGACGTGACCGGCAGGGCCTGTTCGTTTCCATCCTCCATGCGGATTGTCCAGGTGCCATTGATCGGGCTGCGTTCCAGCGCGGCGCAGTGGAACAGGAATTGCATCGACCAGTCCGCGTCAGAGCTGGAGGCTTTACCGGAGAGCGCACGGTCAACCGGAACGCTCCATGTGTAACGCTGGCCGGGCGGAATCCGGAAGGCTTCGGTCTTGACCATATTCAGCAGGCTGGCGGAATCCGCTGCCGGTTCCCCGTTCATGCGCATGACGAGCTGCCGGGCGGTGGCTTCCTCCCTTAGTGTGGCGTCGTCCGGCTGAAAGGCCGCGTGCCCGTCCAGGATGCGGCTGGCGGAAGCCGCTGCCGCATGGTTGCGGATGGCGACAGCGGTCCGTAGCGCGGTTCCAGCCACCGCCAGCAGGACCGCGTTCAGCGCCAGCAGCCCGAGCCATTTCCCAAGCCAGACGGCGGGCAGGGGCGCGGGTTTGACGATGATCGCGGTGAACGCGCCGCTGTCGATATCCTGCGCGCAGAGCGCGCTGGCGGTCCAGAGTGTCCCGGCAAGCAGGATGGCGAATGCCAGGGCAGGTGGATAGATGACCGCCAGTTTCAGCAGGCTCTCGGCTGAACCGTCGCCACGCAGGGTGAACGGCAGGACGCCCCCGGCCGCCAGCACCGCGAGCAGCATCCAGCCGAACGCGCGGGAGTTGACGATCCGGCGTCGCGTGACCTGGAAGACGGCAAGGATGGCGCGTAGGCTGTTCATGGCTTGGTGGTGTCCGCGGCCCCGGTGCTCCGGACCGCCTGGTCGAAGAAGGTTTCCAGTTTAAGGCGGGGATGGTCGACCGTCGCCGCCTGGCCGGTGACGCGGCGGAAGGCGTCCTGGATGACGGACTGGTCCTCGGGGCGGATATCGGCGGCGGTGAATCGGGTCAGCTCGCGCTGCTCGAGCATCTCGCGCAGCGGCCCGCCAGCGATCAGCCGCCCGTCCTGCAGGATACTGACCGCCTCGCAGATATCCTCGATATCGGCCAGCAGGTGCGAGGATATGATCACGGTCCTGCCCTGGGCGGCCCGCTCGCGCAGCAGGTCCTTGACGAGGCGGCAACCGGACGGGTCGAGCCCGGCCGTCGGTTCGTCGAGGATCAGCAGCTCCGGGTCGTTGACCAGCGCCTGGGCGAGCCCGAGGCGGCGGGTCATGCCCTGCGAGAATTCGCCGACCGGGCGATTGGCCGCTGCGGAAAGCCCCGTGGTCTCCAGCAGCGCGTCGGCTTTCCGGCGGGCTGCCTTGCCGGCGATGCCGAACAGGCCGGCGTGGAAAAACAGTATGTCGCGGGCGCTCAGGTACGGGTACATGCCGGTGGTTTCGGGCAGGTAGCCGAGGCGCTGGCGCGTCGCGCGGTCGCGCGGGGCCCCGCCGAGCACGCGGACTCTGCCGGAGGAGGGGTGCAGCAGGCCGGTCAGCATCTTCAGGGTGGTGGTCTTGCCCGACCCGTTCGGCCCGAGCAGGCCGAAGATCGTGCCGGCGGGTATGTGCAGGTCCAGGTCGCGGACAGCGGTGACGTTCACGCGTCCCCAGAAGTCGCGGAAGTGCTTGGTCAGTTGGCGGGTCTCGATGGCATTCATGCGTGCTCCGACTGTTCAAACCGGCGGCATCCCAGGATGAGTACCGCCGCCGTGTAAAGCCCGGCGTAGAGCAGCGTGCCGGCCAGCAGCGGCGCAGGCGCCTGCGTGCCGGTGGCCGGTGTCCAGAACCGCTGCCAGTTGGGAATGACCGCCAGCACGAGGGCGCGGGCGGCGGTGTTGGTGATCCGGGTCGCCAGCAGCCAGTCGACCGAGAGGCCGGCGGCGAGCAGCAGGAAGCAGGCGGCGGCGACCGATGCCGGTGTCAGCCACATCGACAGGGTCAGCGCGATGGCGGCAAACAGCAGCAGGCCGGCGGCGATCAGCAGGGCGGACGCCAGGGTCGAGGGATCCAGCGTGTAGCGGACCGTGCCCGTCCAGTTGCCGGCGCGGTCGTAGAAGCCGGTCAGCAGCGCGGCGAGGGTAAGCAGCATCGGCAGCAGGCAGAACACCGCCGTATGGAACGTCGCCCGGCGGCTGGCGTCGGCAGCGGCCCCCAGCACGCAGGCCAGCACGATGCAGAGCGCGCCGCTGGCGGCGGTGGTGAGGTCGAGACGCAGTCCGGTTCCCGGCGAGAAGGCTTCCGCGCTGCGCTGCGCCAGCAGGGTAGCCACGGCGCACGTGGTGGAGAAGACCAGCAGCACGAGCGCCACGCCAGCGTAGCGGGCCAGGAAGAACAGCGAGGGCGAGACCGGCGTGACCAGTATCATGGCGTCGGTCCCCGAATCGCGCGCCCGTCCCGTCAGCGAGCAGGCGGCATAGGCGGCGAGGGCGATGCCGGCGACAAGCTGGAAGGCCAGTCCGCCGTCGCGTGCCAGGCGCGTGGCGCTATCGCCGAAGGTATGGGCGAACGCCAGCGGCAGCATCAGCGAGAAAACCGCGACAGCCAGGGCGATCAGCATGCAGACGGGGTTCCGCAGCAGGGACCGGGCATGGATGAGCGACAAGCTGGAAAACGATCCTGTGAAATACATGCCGCCGATTCTGCCAGCTTTCCGCATCCGCATCAATAGCCGATTCATGCAAATGAATGCTTGCAAGGCTTATGGGTACGGTGTAGATTACCGCCCGCTTGAACGGAGATTTATGCCAAAAGATGACCATATTGAAATTGACGGTGTCGTTCTCAAGGTGCTGCCCGCGACCATGTACCGGGTTAAGCTGGATAACGGACACGAGGTCCTGGCGCACATTTCCGGAAAGATGCGGAAACATTTCATCCGTATCACGGCCGGGGACAAGGTGACGCTTGAGATTTCCCCCTACGACCTGACGAAGGGGCGCATCTCCTACCGTCACCGCACGTGACCGGTTTGCCTCAGGTCAGCTTGAACGTACTCAGGCAGGCTTGGAAGTCGTGCGGGAGCGGGGCGGTGACACGCAGCAGCACATCGGTGACCGGGTGGCGGAGGCGCAGGGCCTGCGCGTGCAGCATCTGCCGCGGTATCCCCGAGAGTTTCTCGCTCAGTTTAACCCCGGAGGCGTATTTGCGGTCGCCCATGACCGGATGCCGTATCGAGGCTAGATGAATGCGGATCTGGTGGGTGCGTCCGGTCTCGATGCTGACGGCGACATGCGTGGCATTGGAGGATACGTCCAGCACGCGCACGTTGGAGACGGCGGTTTGCCCCCCGATCGGTTTCGAGACACGGTGCTCGCCCCGTTTCATCGGCCCATGCACGATCGCATGGTAGACTTTTGTGACGGTCTTGGCCCTGAACGCGGCGATCATGCGTTCGTTCGTCTCGTCATCACAGGAGAAAAGCAGGCAGCCGGAGGTATCGCGGTCGAGGCGGTGGACGGCCTTGAGCGTGGCGATGCCGAGCTGCTCCTGCAGCAGGGTCTCCAGGCTTTTGGGGCCGCAGGAGAGTATTCCGGCGGGCTTGGCTGCCACGATGCAGTGCTTGTCGCGATACAGGATCGGGACGGGGTGTCTTGCCGGGCCGGTCACATCAAGGCCGTCGCGGAGGATGTTGACACTGTCGCCGACTGCCAGCGCATGCCGCGCCATCCATATCCGGGTGCCGTTGACGGATACGCTCCGCTGGTCGATAATCGCCTTCGCCGCCTTCTTGGAAAGGCCGAGCTTGCGGGCGATGAAATCAAGCAGGGTGGTCTTGTCGTCGGCACGGCGGACAGGGTAGTCGAGATTTTGCATAAAGTTTTCTTTTCTCTGCGCTTTTCATTCCTTTTAATATCTGATACACAGTAGCGGGTTTATCACGGCGCGGCAAGCGTTTGGTTACGGAATCGCACAACAGGAGCAGAACATGGCAGAGCAGGGCGGGGGACAGCGAAAAAGCCGGGCAGAGACAGAA
>CAZZBA010000128.1:0-10541 GCA_964652765.1 uncultured Victivallales bacterium
AACCCCGGCTAACTTACTCTGCCAAAGGCTAACTTACTTTGTCCTTTGACCCTTTCTTTCGGGGCACGCGCAGTGAACCGCCTTTGAAAAGCAACCATCTGCTTGCGAAGATCCATACATTCGATGCGCCGGCCACGGAGAAAAAGCGGTTCGGGGAACCTGGTTGTCATTCCAACCGCATGGCTTCCATGGGGGAGAGGCGGGCGGCGAGGAAGGAGGGTAGATCGCCGCGGCAGTGTTCATGTCACGTCCTTATTCATTTCCATTGCCAGTATTCCTCGCTGGGTCAGCGCCTTTAGATATTCCGTAACCGAGGCCCGTGATTCGTGAAATGTCAGCCGATGATTGGCGGCAATCCTGTCAATGATGTCTTCTACCGTGTTTTTGCCGTCACAAAGCGTCCATACCTCCAGCCCTATGCCATCGAGTGTGTTTTTCCGTTCCGCCGCGACCGGCACAATCCAGGACAGCGGGGGACGCATGGTATTCTCGCGGCGGACATGCAGGATGACACTCTCGCCACGCTTCTCGACGCGGGCTGCCTGGTTGCGGATGGGACGAGCTATAAGCATCCCCAGCCAGGTCTCTGCCGGATCTCGCCCGGTGGGGGGGGGGCTTGGCATGGCCGGCTTCCCCGTGGCGTGGCGGGGCTGGGGGGCGCGTCCGCAACTGCACAGCAGCGACGGGAGGTCTTGTCCGCGTGCCCGTCGCCGGTGCGAGGCGAAATAGAGCCGTCCGTCCGCCGGGCAGAGGCCTGCCCGTGATTCGTAGACCGGACGGTGCAGCCGCAGTCCGCGGCACCAGTGTTTGGTTCGCCCGCGCAGGGTGACCATCTCATGGCCGTCAATCGTGCGGATCGACTGGTCCTGGATCGAGACACCAGCCGGGGCCTGTGCGGCTAACCATTGCTTCAGCGGTATGCGCAGCCACTGCGACACCAACCCCAGCCGCATGAAACGGTCCTCATCCACGCCTTTCGGCGCTTCAAAATGCATTTCCGTCCGCGCGGCGTATTGGTGGCACTCGTGCAAGGCCATGGTGGCCGGGACAGTGACGTCCAGCCCGAATGCCCTCCATCGGCGCTGTCCGTCCTGTGCCGGTGCGTCGGTCACCGCCTCCAGCATGCGTTGCTCCAATTGCTTGTCGCGCATCCCTGGCCACAGGAATACGAGTTCCAGCAGGCAGGATTCGCCGGGGAAATAGTTGCCGAAACGCGAGACGGTCTGGCCATCCTGGGTGCCGGTCAATCCGCTCCAGTTGGCCTGCGGTGCCGGCTGTAGATCCTCCACTCCCCCGTCGCGCAGCCGGGCCATGTAGTCGGAAAGCATCCGCTCGCGGTCAGGCGGCCCCGGCACGCGCAGCCAGCTCATTTCCAGGCGAACCTGGTAGCGGTCGGCGAACGAGCAGCGGCCCCGCTCCCGGTTACACGAGAAACGCAGCATTTCCCAGTCTGCCGGCACCTCCAGGCGGAAGTGGCGCCAGATGATCGTCGTCAGAGCAGTTGGTTTGGTTGCGCTCATGGTTTGCGTGCCGGATGATGTTCATGCCCGATAAAAGCCACGCGTTTCATCTCATTTCGGATAGTACCACAGAACCGAGAGATGGGAACAATCAAATATAGGTGGGACAATCAGGACAACGGAATGCCGGGGCCATCATTTCAATGCGCGCGAGGTTCTGCTTCAAAGCGAATGCGGAAGGCAGTACGTGTTCCTACTCCACCCGCATGGCTTCCATGGGGGCGAGTCGGGCGGCGCGGAAGGAGGGGTAGATCGCGGCGGCGGCGGCCAGGCAGATGCCGACGAGCATGGCGGCGAGCATGCAGATTGACAGGTCAAGCAGCGGGAACGAGCGCAGGAAGGCCGTGCCGAAAGCGGTCAGCATGCGCAGGCTGCCGAGGGCGGCCCCGAGAATGCCGCCGGCCAGCCCCCCGACCACCCCCATGATGCAGCTCTCTAGCACGAACATTGTCATGATGAAGCCGTCCAGCGCCCCCAGGCATTTGAGCGTGGCGATCTCGCGGAAGCGTTCGGTCACGGTCATGAGCATGGCGTTGGAGATGCCGATGGCGCAGACGAGCATCGAGACCATCAGCAGGAACGCCATGCGCTGGCCGAGCCCCAGCCATCCGTCTCCCATGTCGGCGGTCAGCTGTCCGGCCTGTTCCAACCGGTTCATCTCGCTCCAGTCGGCCGACAGGGCGGAAAGGAGCGCGGGTTCCGGCAGTGCCTGTCCGATGCCTGCCTCCAGCATGGTCATTCGGAACTCCCGGGCATGATCAGCCTCTGCCAGGAAGCGCCAGAGCATGGCTACTGTGACATCGCCGGGCAGGACGTCGTGGTGGCGGGCGATGACCTGTCGGGCGGTGCGCGATTCGAATGAGCGCTCCACGGCCTGTGCATCGATCAGGCGGCGCGCCTGCTCCGCCAGCACCGACCCCGTCTCCGCGTCCAGCGCGAATCCTGCATCGCGGATGACCTGGCCGAAGCGCCCGTCGGCCTCTGTCAGGGCCTCGATGACGGGGCGGCCTTCGCGGGCGGTCTCGATCCGGGCCACGGCCACCGCCTCGCCGGCGCGGATCGCCTCGATCCGGGTCCGCAGCAGGGGCCACTGCGCCAGGAATGCCTGCAGCTCCTTCTCCGTGCCGGGCAGCTTTACCGATCGGGTGTCCTTCAGGTTTGCGAGGAAGGCGTCCAGCCCGCCTGGCGCGGCGAGCTTCTCGAAGATGCCCGTGCCCTCGGCCTGATGCACGAGGCGGCGGCGGCGGGCGTAATCGAGCCCGTCGAAGAAGTCAAGATAGCCGGTGGCCGTACGGGCGAGCGCGTTGAAAGCATCGAGTTCGCTCGCGTCCATTCCTCCCGTTTGGTGGAGTGCATTGCCAGGGACGGCCTGCGCGGCTTCCCGCAGGATGGCTTCCGGTGCGGCGGGCGTCCCCAGCCGTGATGTCCATTCATGCACGAGGCGGGCATGGGCGAGACGGTCGCGGGTGTCATGCGCCACCGCCCGCTTGATCAGGCTCTCGCTCAGGATATTCAGCAGGAACGCCACGGCCACGGCAATCACCGCCACCGTAACCGCGGCACGGAAGAGGCGGTAGCGGATGCCGTCGACGGTGATGCGCAGGATGCGCCGCAGGCCTAGTCGGGGTTGGTTGGCGACGATGATGTCCTTCATGGCATTTCCCTCTACCAGTTGAATGTCTCGCCCGCCTTCAGGGACAGTTCGCGGACCGTGTCGCCGTACTTGACGGTGCAGGCGGTGCCGAGCAGCGATTTGATGCTGGCTGACGCAAGCCGCCCGTTCTTCCATCCGATGCTGACTTCAAACCCGCCGCGGGCGCGCAGCCCGCGGACGGAGCCCTCCGGCCAGGCGTCCGGCAGCGCGGGCAGCAGGTGGATGATGTGACCGCGGTCGTCCTGCAGGTGGCTCTGCAGCAGCATTTCCGCGATGCCGGCCGTCGCGCCGAAATTCCCGTCGATCTGGAAGGGCGGATGCGCGTCGAACATGTTCGGGTAGAGTCCGCCACCCCCCATCGTCCCCCTGTTCTCCAGCGGACGGATGAGATTCCTGAGGATGATGTAGGCGTGATTGCCGTCAAGGAAACGCGCCCACAGGTTGATCTTCCAGCCCATCGACCAGCCGGTGGCCGCATCGCCGCGGAAACGAAGCGACTGCCTGGCTGCCTCGAAGAGGGTGGGGGAGGCGCTGGTCACATCGGCTCCCGGATACACGCCCCACAGATGCGAGACATGACGATGCTCGTTCTTCGGATCGTCCTTGTCCTCCATCCATTCCTGCAACTGCCCGTGCCTGCCGATCTGTTTGGGCGCGATACGCCTGCGCAGCACATCGAGCGAGTCAGCCAGATCCGGATCCGTCCCGAGCAGGCGGGCGGTCTGGGCGACCTGCCCGAAGAGCGTGCGGATAATCTGGTGGTCCATGGTCGGCCCCATCACCAGGCCGCCCTGCTCGGGGGAATTCGAGGGACCGCTGATCAGGTAGTGGGTCAGTTCATCATCATAAAGCAGATCCGCATAGAACAGCGCGGCATCCCGCATCAGCGGCCAGGCCTGGCGGCGGAGAAAGTCCATGTCGCCGGTGAACAGGTAGTGCTCCCAGAGGTGCGTCGCCATCCAGCCACTGCCCATGGGCCAGATGCCGTGGTCGGCCCCGTTGATCGGGGCGCTGCCCCGCCACAGGTCAAAGTTATGGTGGACGACCCAGCCGCGTGCCCCGTAGTGTTCGCGGGCGGTGGCGCGACCGCTCACGGCCAGGTCCCCAAGGGCATCGAACAGCGGGGCATGGCATTCGGACAGGTTTGCCACTTCCGCCGGCCAGTAATTCATTTCGGTATTGATGTTGCAGGTCATCTTGCTGTCCCAGGGCGGGTTCATCTTTTCGTTCCAGATGCCCTGCAAATTGGCGGGCTGGCTGCCGGGACGGCTGCAGGCGATCAGCAGGTAGCGGCCGTATTGGAAGAGCAGGGTGGCCAGACCGGCGTCGCTTTTTTCGGCGAACGCCGCGATCCGCTCGTCGGTGGGCGTGTGCATGGCGTCGGAAGGGCCGAGGTCAAGCACGACCCGGCCAAAAAGCGCCTGGTAGTCGGCCATATGCGCGTGCTGCAAGTCGGCAAACGACTTGCCTGCCGAGCGAGTGAGCATTGCCGTGCAGCGCGCGGCGGGATCCGCGCTGATATTGTCGTAGCTCTCGACGTTGGTCGCCGCGACCAGGCGGATCATCACGCTGTCAGCCGATTGCACGGAAAGCCCGTCGTCGTCGGCAGTGAGCGTGCCTCCGCTGACGCTGACTTCGGCGCGGCTTTCGAAACGGACGCCGTCCGGCTCCACTTCCCCGGTGAGGATGATGGTGTGCCGGTCCTGGGTCGTCTGGCTCGAACCGGCGTGCGGCGAACTCATCCGGATCCGGCAGGTGATCGCGCCCGGCTGGTCGGCTGACAGGCGGATCACGACAGCGCGGTATGGCCAGGACGCGAAGACCTCGCGTCGGAAAGACACGCTGCCGATCTTGTAAGCCACCTCCGCCTGGGCGGCGTTGATGTCAAGCAAGCGCCGGTAGTCGGTAACGTTCTCATGCCCCGCGAAATCGATGTGAAGATCACCGCATGGCTTATAGGCCTTCTGGGTCAGAGGGACGCTCATGAATTCGCGCGTGGCCAGATCTTGGGCCTCCTTCTGCTTTTCCTTTGCCAGCTTGCGCTGCGTTTGCGCCAGCGCATCGGTCTTTTCGGCGTCTTCCGTGTTGCCTTTCGCGCGGAGCTTTTCCGCCTCGTCCTGCAGTGCCAGCCATCTGATTTCGCCCCGCCTGCATTGCTGGAGCAGTGCCCGGATTGCCGGCAGGGATCTGACCGCCCCCTGGTGGGCATAATCATGCGGCTTCCCGCTCCATACCGTCGCCTCGTTGAACTGGATATGCTCCGAGGGCACGCTGCCGAAAATCATGGCACCCATGCTGCCGTTGCCGATGGGGAGCGCCTCTTCCCAGGCTACCGCCGGATGACGGTACCATAGGTTCATGGCCGCCTCCTCGCGGGAAGCGGCCTGTTCAGCGCACGTGCTGACGATGTCGACAGAGTCGGTTGCGTTCATTCGGGTTCCCCAAGGTGTTCAACGGTTATGAGTTTGGTTTGGCACGCATACGGCGTACGCATGAAACCATATTGGGTCTGTGTCATCTGCGCAATCAAAATGGCTCAGTCCTGTCGATTCGCCGGTGGACGGCTTGCGGAATTACCGTTGACGATCAACCCCGCTCCAGAGCACAATGCCGATACCAACCCGGACCGGATCCCGGGACTGACAGGGCAATGGCCTTGGCAGTGCTGGCTGTGGTTCTCGCTGCTGCGTGATGCAGGCTATGAAGACATACCGGAAGATCCTGGGATATTCCGGGCAAGAAGGCTCAAGTGAATACAACAAGTGTAATGGACAACTCCCGTGTGATCATCACATCGGACGCCCTCTGTACGGCCAATGTCAATTTCGGTCAGGACGCCTGTAGCGAGAGCGCTTTCAAGGAACTCCTTGCAATTACCGATTCCGCGACAACTGAAAGCGAGATACCCCCGCTACTGGCCGCGTTGAACAAGCCCGCTATTCCTGCAGACCTCTATCAAAGCATGGTCGCTGGCTGTGCGGAACCACGCCACCCGACGGAGTCCATCGGCTACCCGGGCCGGGCTGCGGACCTGGACGCGCTGCCCGGCTTCCGTCAGCCGCCGCCCGGGTACGGGGAAGTTCCGTTCTGGTGGTGGACGGGGGATGCGCTGGACGCGGACCGCATGATCGCGCAGGTTCAGGAACTGCACAAGAAAGGGGTCAGTGGCGTACAGGTCAACTATTCCCATTTCGATACCCCCG
This sequence comes from uncultured Victivallales bacterium, assembly GCA_964652765.1. GTDB lineage: Bacteria > Verrucomicrobiota > Kiritimatiellia > UBA8416 > UBA8416 > UBA8416. The sequence goes on from CAZZBA010000128.1 coordinate 6,378, forward strand.
GATGGATGACAGACCAGGATTCCCCCGGGATCTTCACCGAGGCCTGGTGGGCGGTCTATTCCCGGATCGCGGAGGCATGCGCCAGTTTGAACATGGGCATCGGGATGAGCACCTATACGATCGACTGGCCCAGAGGCGCAAGAAACCTGTTCTACAACCTGTTTTACCACAAGCCGGAGTGGAACGCGTTGCAACTGGAGGTCGGACAGAAAGTGCAGTTATCCGGCGGGGAGCAACTAGCCCTGGACGTTGATGCGGATCGGTTTGCAGTCATGGCCTATCCCGTCCTGCAAGAAAAATTACAAGGCGGCGGGATTGATCTAAGCCCCTTTGCCAGCGACGGCCGATTAGACTGGACCGCGCCGACGGGCACGTGGGAGGTCTGGACCTACCGCGCCGTCCGGAAGCCGGGCTCCTTCAATCCTCTGCTGGCCGGGGCGGGTGAGATCATCATCAACGGGTTCTTCCAGCCATTCGAGGACCGGAATCCGGGCGGGACCTCGAAAGGCCTGAACTATTTCTTCAACGACGAGTTGCAGGTGGGCGTCGGCAAGTTCGCCTGGAATGCCGATTTCGCAACGGTTTTCAAACAACGCAAGGGGTATGAGCTTCTGCCGGTCCTGCCCGCGATGTGGACGGACATAGGGGACATCACCCCAAAGGTGCGCATGGATTATGCCGACGTGCGAATGCACCTGATGGAAACGCGCTATTTCAAGCCGATCCACGACTGGCACGCCTCGCGCGGCCTGATCTTTGCCTGCGACAGCGCCGGGCGCGGCACCGATCCAGCGGAGTTCGGTGACTATTTCCGGGCGACACGGTGGTACACGGCGCCTGGGCATGATACCCCGGGCGGCAAGGCCGACCTGATCAAGGGCAAAGTGTCATCGTCCATCGCCAATCTCTATCAGCGTCCGCGCGTCTGGCTCGAAGGCTATCACAGCCTGGGGTGGGGGGCTGCTCCCGAACGGTTGATGCTCGCAACGCGTGAGAATTACCTCTACGGCTGCACGCTGCTGAATCTTCACGGGCTCTACTACAGCACCTACGGCTCGCATTGGGAATGGGCACCGCCATGCTACCACTTCCGTATGCCGTACTGGGCGCACATGGATGTTTTCCTGGGCTACTTCGAACGGTTGTCCTACCTGATGAGCCAGGGACGGATGGCCTGTGACGTGGCGGTGGTCTATCCCGTCGCCCCCTTCGAGGCTGAGATGGACGGCAAACTGGCGAAGGAAACGGCCTTCGATCTGGCACGGCGACTGATGGCGGCTGGCATCAATTTCGAGTTTATCGATAACGACTCGATGGCAAAGGCCGTTGTCCAGGACGGACGACTTGTCGTTGAATCCGCCGGTGCATACTACCAGGCGCTGGTTGTGCCGGACATGCAGGCCGTCCGCTGGGCGACCATCACCAAGGTGGCAGAGTTCGCGGACGCTGGCGGCAAGGTCTACGCCATCGGTACGCTGCCCTCGGTGTCGGACCGGGTCGGACGCAATGATCCGCAGCTCGCAGCGCTGAATGCGCGCGCGTTCAAGCCCGGCTTCCGATTACCCGATGCTGCGTCGGCAGTTTCGGCCATTGCCGATGCGTTTGTCCAGGATGTGCGGGGGATCGGCCATCCGGTGCGGGCACTGCACCGCAAGGTCGGTCCGAAAGACGTGTATATGGTCATGGATGCCCCGAGCGGCAGCGTGGTCGAGTTCCGTGTGAAGGGAGTGGTGGAACTCTGGGATCCCTGGACGGGCAACACACGCCAGTTGCAGGTTGTCCGGGAAACGGAAACCGGCACGCAGGTGATCCTCCCGCTGGAGGCCTACGAGGCGCAGATCGTGGTCTTCACGCCGGGCCAACCGCACATCAATCCGCCAGCGGCAGACGATCGGCCCCTACAGGAAATCACCTTGCCGGATCAATGGACGGTCTCCTTCGAGCCGACCATGGACAACCGCAATGGCGACTTCCGTCTGCCGGTGACGGCGGAGAACGGGTTTATCGGCGTGGAAGCCCGGCGCTTTGCAACGGTGCTCGAAACCGCCGAAAATGCCGAGCTTGCCATGCGGCCCGATACGGATGACCGCGCCTGGACAACCCAATTGCACGATTTCGGTCCGAAGTTCTATGTCCTCGGTCCGGTTCCTGACGCGGTTGACACGGCGGAACTCGACGCCGTTCTGGTGGCGCTGACGACGGTTGATCCGGCGGTTCCGGTGCGGATTGGTGGTGTTAGCCTGAGCTGGAGCAGCTACGGCTTTTCCTGGCGTTACGGCAAGGAGGGTGATCCGGGGCACCAGGGTTATCACGGCCTGAAACGGACGATCACCGACGATTTCATCTGTATCGGCAAGCCGGTCAACGGTCTGAATGAGACACGCTATGAGCAGGAGGATGACGGACGTCGTTACTACCTATGGACGACGGCCGTCGTTCCTGAAGCCGTATCCGCCGCGATCATGGTCAGCCGCGATGCACCCGCCGACCGCAGTCATACATCGCCCGTGATCACGCCAGCCGCGGTCTACCTCAACGGAGTGAGGATCGCCGATCCGGACCAGCCTGTGCCGCTCAAGCCCGGGGCCACGCCGGTCCTGATCCGCTATGACCATGCCGGCCGCGGTCATTTCGTCCTGCGCCGGACCGACCGGCCAGTAACGGAGAACCGTGCGCCGCTGGCGATGCGCTGGCATCAGGATCCGGGCGTGATCCCATTTGACGTGCATGGCGGCAAGCAACCTGCCGAATGGTTCCGGTTCCTGTCCGCACCCGGTACAACGGCGATCCGTGTGCAGGCCCGCGGTACGGTTCAGGCGTGGCTCGACGGTCGGCCGATGACCGCGGCCGGTGATGGCCGGTTCACGGCCAGCGAGCCGCCGTCAGCCGCCGCCGTGGTGGCGCTGCGTATCATCCCGGATGCAGGATGTTCCGGGGGCTCGGCCATTCCGGAGCCGATCCAGGTGGAAACCAGTGGCTACGGCATCCTTGCACTGGGTGACTGGTCCGCGTGCGGTATCCTCAACAATTATTCGGGTGGCGTGCGTTACCGGACCACGGTCACGCTTGGCGGCGACCGTCATCAAGGCAAGGTCGAGCTGGATCTTGGTGCGGTGGTGGCTACGGCAGAAGTACATATCAACGGACACAAGGCAGGTGTGCGTGTGGCGCCCCCGTGGCGGCTGGATGTCTCGGGCCTATTGGTTGCCGGGGAGAACCGGATTGAAATCCTGGTCTACAACACGCTGGCCAATCACTACCAGACCATCCCTTCACGCTACCGGGGCACCCCCGTCTCCGGCCTCATGGGGCCGGTGCGCCTGCTCACGCGCGACTGAAGCGGGGCAGGTCCGGCAGTCGCGAACAACCTTGATATAAGTGCTGATCAGCATACTCCATCGTACATCCCCTCTTTCGTCATTTGCCCAGGCTTTCCCGTTTGACGCCGGGCGGTTGTTCCGGCATGATCTTGCCGTTATTGAGGATGGCGCGACTTGCCCAAAGACCATTTAACCTGGCTGGGATGAAGTATTACGATGGCTGAAACACTGGATATGCTGGGGGATGCGGGGATCCTGGAACGACGGAAGGTGGCGTTGCTGTGCTCCCAGAAATGTCCGGGCACCCTGATACTGGAGACCTACGACTTGTGTCAGCATTTCCGGGCGACGGGCGTGACGGTGATCAGTGGCTTTCACTCACCGATGGAGCAGGAGTGCCTGCGCATCCTGCTGCGTTCGACACATCCGCAGATCTGGTGCCTGGCACGGGGACTCATGCTGCGTATTCCGTCGAAACCGGTCGATTGCCAGCAGGCGGTGGCGGATGGCCGGCTTCTGGTGATCTCGCCGTTCCCGGCCAGCGCGAAACGCATTACCGCTGAAATGGCGGTAGTTCGTAACCGAACCGTCGCGAATCTGGCGGATGCCGTGGTCATTCCCTATGCCGCTCCCGGCAGCCGGATGGAAGCGCTCAGCCGCGACTTGCTCGCGGCAGGCAAGCCCATCTACACCTTCGATCATCAATCCAATGCCGACCTTCTGGCGTCCGGTGCACAGCCTGTCAACCGCCTGGCATGCGAGGAATGGAATCAGGCAACAAGGAGGCATGGTGCCGCGGATTTTTGATAATATCAACGAACTGTTATCGGATTCCCTCTGCAAA